>NZ_CAMPQC010000010.1:0-52593 GCF_946902955.1 Corynebacterium sp. Marseille-P8863
CGCTCGGGCGCCCGCCGGGGGGGGGGACGACGGGGCGTCGATAAGCGGGCGAAGCTCAAGGCTGGCCTCGAGGGCCACGGTGCGATCCTGGTGATCCACCTTGCGCACGCGCAGCTGCACGGGACACGGCGCGGTGGCGACGTTGTCGGCCGGGGTGAGCTCGCCGCCCGTGTTGCGCGCGGTGACGGTGTTGGGGGTGCAGGTGCCGGTGGCGCGGGCGTACGCGAGGACGCGCGCCGTCTCGCCTGGTCGGAGCGCCCCAATTGTTACGGTGAGTGCGCCGTTGCCAGTAGTGCTTGTCGACGCCAGCTTCTCCCCCGCCGGCCGCGACCCGCGGATCAGCGCCGCGGGCAGGGCACCGGCCGTGGCGGGGTCGAACCCGGGCGGGAGCGGGTCCGTGAGCGTGGCGCCGGGGACCTCGGTGGTGCCGGCGTTTTTCAGATCGATAGCCCAAAACCGGTACTCGGCGGGGTCGGCGCCGGCAGCGCGGACGGCGTCGCGGGCTGCGCGCAACTGGTCGGCGACAACCGGGTCGCCCGGCAGCGCGTTGCGCTTGGTCACGGCGAGGTCGCTCGGCGCGCCTGGCGTGAGCATGTAGTCCAGCTGGATCGGCCCGGACGGCCCGCGCAGGTACCGGTCCGCCACCGGCAAGGTGGGATCTTTGCGGAAGTCCATGGTCACCGCCACCGTCGAGCCTTTGGGCGCGTAGAGCCGCTGCGGCAGCGTGAACTTCACCCCGCCCTGCCCCGTCGTCTGCCCCTGGGCCGGGATGGGTGCGATCCCGCACGATGGGTCCTCTCCGGCCTTGCACGTGTAGAGGACTTTGCCGTCCGGGCCAGTGATGGTGAGCGTCTCCCCGCCGTCTAATGCGTAGCCGTTTTGCGACTGCACCGCCGCCGCGACCTCGCCTTCCAGCACGCCGTCTTCCTGCGTGGTGCGGGTGACGCGGGCGCGCGCAATGCCGTCCGCGCCGGACGGGGTGACGGTGGTGCGCCGCTTCTCGGGGTCTCCGGCATCGCCCCACGCGTAATCACCCGCGCTCTCCTGCGTGACCGGGTGCGAGGCGTAGACCTCAAGCGCGTAGTTGCTCGCCGGCGGGATGCCGGTCATCTTTTCAAAGGACACGGCAAGCTGGTTGCCGCTCCAGATGTCCACCTTCTTGTACAGGGTGTCGGTCTCGGGGTCGAACAGCTGGATGTCGTACCCACGCGTCACGCCGCCCTCCACGATCGGCGTCACCTTCGCCGATTCCAGCGAGTACCAGCTGCCCGTATTCTTCAGCAGCGCGATCTTGCCCACCGGGAACGTCACGCTCGGCGAGGTGGTCATCACCCGAATCCTCGTCACCGCAAGCGTGGGGCTACTGCCCGCGGGGATCACAGTGTCCGGCCGCGACCCGCTCGCGGTGGTGCGCATGAAGCGCTTCACCCCGCCGAAGCCCATCGGCTCCTTGTCGCCGTCGTCCCTCGCGGGAAGCCCGGCCGTGCCAGTCGTGGTCGCGGTGGTCGCCAGCTTCTGCTCCACCGACCACGCCTGGCCCGCTGGCAGCCCCATCGTGCTGGTAGCTGCGTACGGCGTCGCCGCCCTCGCGCCGGGCGCGACCGTCTCGCCGGTTTCCGCAAACCCCACGAACTCGCGCTTCGCAGGGATCTCCTCGCTCTCCGCGACCCGGTACTCTCCCTCTTCGCCGGCGCGCACGCGCATGGACACGTCCACCGGCGGAATCGTGTGCAGTGCGTTGACGTCAAACCCCACAAACGCGCCGCGCTCGGTATTCGCCCAGCTGAAATCCTCGGGATCCAGCTCGCGGCCGTCGGCGGTCACGGACAGCACCTCGACCACCTCGCCGTCACGCGCCAGTGCGAACACGTTCTCCGCCGACGCCGCGCCGCCCCACTGCCACAGTTCACCCGAAGGTTCGTGCACCCGCACGGTGTCGACGTCACCGTCTCGCTCGACTGCGATGGGCACGTTGTTTATCGACGCCCCGTTGTCCCCCACCGTCCCTAGGCCCCCAGCACCCGGCGCCGCCGGTGCCGGGGCGCTATCTTGACTGGTCGGTGCTGAGGATCCCTCGGTGGCGACAGGGTTTGCGGGCTTCGGCGCATCCGCGCCTTTGCCCGACTGGGTGGAGGTTACGGAAGCATCTATCGGGGTGGTGCCGGTGGCATTCCACGCACCATCACCCGTGTCTTCCGTCGAGTCAGCGGTCTGCGCCGTGACGTTCGCGCTTTCCTGGGCGGTCGCATAGGGGTCCGCGACCGTGGCTGGGGTCGCCCCAAGCAGCAGCACACCAGTTGCGACCACCACAGATGGGGCCCGCAAGAGACGACGACGCGCCCAGGTTCCTACGTGCTGGTTGCGGATGCGCATCGTTCACCCCTTTTTTGTGTGGTGCGTGCTTGAACGCGCAAAATCTCCGTGGCGAACCCCAGCGTAAAACCAGGTTTTATTCGTTCACCACGGAGAAGTCTAGCCCTCAACCATTCAGGTGTATAGGCCCATATTGCTCGGAGCTTATGCTTGCGTCATCCTGCGACGAGCAAGCGCTGCACCAACGAGCATCAGTACGGTGCTCAACGCCAACGGCGCTTGGAGCCCTGGCCCGCCGGTCTTGGGCAGGTTGCCCTGGCGGACGTTGGCGAGTTCCAAGTACACAGTGTCCGTCTCTTTCTCGGGAAGATCGGAGCCCTGCCAGACGCTCATCACCGGCGAGTCCGTCGAAAATTCGCCATTCTGACCACGGAACGCAACGACGTCTTTTCCATCTTGCTTCGAAATTTTGAAAATAACAGGCTCGGTCAGCAGTGAGTACTGTACCCGCTGATTGTCTACTTCCCTGCTCGGAGCTTGAGTTTCGATCAACATGTATTCAGTATCTCGTTTTAGAACTTTTTCAGTGGAGTAACCGACGCCATCCGCCGCCTTAGAAAGCTCGATGCTCTCGGGTGCAGGTGCACCGTTTACCATCTCATGCAACTCGAAGCGAGCTCCATCTAGCGCCACCTTACGGTTCCCATAGTCCACTTTATTCATTCGGAGTTGCACCGCCGACGACCCATCGCAGCCAGCTTCCACCTTATTATTGGTTTGATTCGTGTCATTATCGTTGTTGAAAACCGTGGCCGCGTTGGGGGCGCACGCACCGTCAGGCTGCTTCGCAAAGATGAAGAAACGTGCGCTTTCTCCGGGCCAAAGTGCACCCGAACTCAGCTCGAGATAGCCCGTCATCGTGTTCAGTGTCTCTTTCGACGTGAACTTGGCCCAATCTTCTGAAGGTCGATTTCCATTCACCAGGGTGCCAGGTAAGAAACCGATCGAATCTCGAAGGTATCCCTCGGGGATCTCATCTTCTACACGGCCACCACTGGATGCACCATCGCCGACGTTCTTAATTTGCACCTCCCAAAATGTGTACTGCTTAAATTCTGAACCAATCTTTTCCTTCGCCTGGGCTAGCTCTTTTTGAAAGTTTTGATCGTCAGGGAATACCCGCTGCTTCAAAACGGCTAGATCGGATTGTGGATTGCCTTCAGCACGTAAGCCGTTACTCGAGGCATCCGTGTTGTACGAAAACGGGACATTCCATAGCACTTCTTCAACCTGAATTACCCTATCTGGTGAGCTCGGGTTCGTGATTCGAATCTGGGCTCCAGGACTTCCAGCCGAAGACTGGCCACCAACTGCAAAGCCTAAGTTCCCATTAGCGTATGTCCACGCCTTACCGAACGTGGTCTCAGCCTTCAGGACTTCACCGCCCTTGGTTGTACGTTGAGCCTCGGTCAACGGAAAGTACTCGGCCTTTCCTGTCTGAAGATCAAGACGTTCCAAAATAATAGGGCCACCATTTGTATTAAATTTTTTCCAGTCAACTCCGGTTTTTCCGTAGTGATTGCTTCCTACGATGCCCCATGCATGACCCGGATCATCCGGGTGCACCGCCAAGTCTTCGGAGACGGTCCGGGAACCATCAATTTTCGTACCCTGAGGCGTGGGCGCGCCGAAATTTTTACTTGAAGGGAGAGGTACTTTGTAAAGTTTTTGGGTTCCAGAGAGCGCTCCGTTTGCAAGGTAAAGTGTGCCATTGCTTACCACGCCACTATTGATGAGCATCATGTCGTTGAGTCCTTGCTGGCCCTTGTTATAGGAGTAATCGAACAAGGGGACTCCATTAGCGTCTAGCACTGGTCCGAGATTGCGGACAGCGCCAGTAACTGGATTGATTTGGAGAAGATTTCCTGGCGGATAACAGTCTGATTTACCGTCGGGCGCTTTTCGGTACTGGCTTATCGCGTAGAGCCAGTTGTCTGCAGGGTCATACGCTAGACCATTGTAAATCCACTCGGAATCGCCTATTTTCTGGAACGTATCGCTGCCCTGGATCTGCTGGCTCAAGTTGGTTTTAACCATCAAGGTACGATTTCCGGTTCCGCCATTCGCGTCGACAGAAGTCGAGACATACACTTGCGTGCCCTGCAAACGCTCTTCGTCGGTCAATGTGCGCTTCGGTGCGGGTGTAGCCATCTGTACTTCGTCTGTAGGGGAATCGGTAACCTTCCCAATTTTTATATCTCGAGCGGCGCCCACAAGCTGAACACGAGCATCGATATCGAGGCCCGCGTAATCGGTAGACACCGACACATCGAACGCACCTCCTTTAGCAATAGCATCGTTTCCGCCTCCCGGAGGTCGCACCGTCAGGGTGCGACCGTCAGCAGACACTTCACTGTAGGCGTTCATGTTGCGGCGCGTGGCTCCCTGAGAGCTTGACGTAGTCAAGCCACCATCAAGCTGAGACGTGTAGAAAATCTCGACCCTGTCTTTCGTTATTCGACTCCCCTCCGGCACAGTAAGCGTAATTTTCTCAGTCGCGAGTTCCTGCGGCACGCCAGTCACACGAATCACTCGCTGGCCGGGACCTCCGGCCGTATTTTCGCTGATGACGCCCTGGTAATACTTGTGTTTCCCGGATCCCCCGTCGCCAAAGACTTGGCATTTGTCGTCGAACGCGTCTTGCACCAAATCCTCTGGAGCGAACCCAACTGACATAATCACAGGCCCTGTCGGTCCCGCAACGTACTTGTCCACGACGTTATATGGACCAACATCCGGATTCGGCTTGAAGTTCATGATGAGTTCGATCTTCGAACCGACTGGAGCTGCGATACGTTCAGGAAGGTAGAAGTCTACGCCTCCCCAACCACGATTTTCTGGGTCATTCTGAGCGACGTTCGGGAAAGGATCACCATTAAATACGGCAGGAGCAGTCCGTTCGTAAAGTACTTTCCCATTAGGAGCTGTTATTCGAACAGTAGGCTCTCCAGCCTCATTGCTCAAGAAATATCCGTTTTGTTCTTTGACGCTTCCCCAGATATGGCCAAAAATTTCACCTTTTTCAGTTGTCGTTCGAGATACTTCCACCCGAGATACGCCTTCGCTGTCAGCAGGGTAAACGGTGGAGCGCATCACTGTATCTCCGACCTTCTCTTCCCAGCTATAGGTATTGCGCAGTCGCTCGTCGACACGGTAGGAGCCATACACCTCCATCTTGTAATTACTTGGTGTGACTCGCCCAGTAGAGCTGTTAAACACCATTGCAATGTCATTCCCGCTCCAAATGTCGACGTTCTCACCAGGTTTACCGTCTACCGGGTCGAAAAACTGAATGTCGTAGCCTTTAATCCGCCCTCTATCGTCCTTAATGGGCAACGTTTCGATGTTGGACGATGGATAGTACCTCGTACCGTTCTTGCGCAATACCATAGGTAGGTTCACGCGATTAGAGTTGTTCTCCTCATTCCACACGCGGACACGCGTAACACGAATGTCCTTCCCAATTTGGTTAGGGTGACTTCCTGTAACTGTTGTCGAGAGGAACGGTTTCCCGTTCCCGGAAATTCCCAGTCCAGGTGTGCTTGGAATATTTACCGTTCCACCAGTTAAATCGGATGTTTCCATTTTTCGCTCAAGGGACCACGCTTGCCCCGAGCCAGCGCTCACCCGATACCCTAACGCGGTGAGATCCTCTTCTTCCGGTTGGCCGTCAAGACCTATGAATTCGATTTTGGTCGGGATGTCCTCGCTCTCCGCGATCGAATAGTCGCCCGTGGTCTTCGTCTTGACCTTGATGGTCACGTCGACCGGCGGGATCGTTTGCAGCGCGTTCAGGTCAAAGCCGATGAAGGTGCCGTCCTTGGTGTTTACCCAGCCGAACTTCTTGCGGTCTAGCTCGCGGCCGTCGGCGGTGACGGAAAGGACCTCGGTGACCTCGCCCTTGCGAGTCAGCGCGAAGATGTTTTCCTCTGAAGCCTTTCCGCCCCACTGCCACAGTTCGCCCTCGGAGTCGTGGACGTGGATGGTGTCCACGTCGCCGTCACGTTTCACGGTGATGCCGTCTTCGGTAACCGCGCCCGGGAAAAGCGGGCTCGGGCCAAGCGGCGCCGTGCCTCTTGGTGTCGCTGCTGGCGAGGACTGCGCCGGAGAGGTTGCAGCGCCCGAGGGGGAAGCGGGGGCTGCAGCGTCCGTGCCTGAAACTCCGTCGGCAGCTTCGGCAGCGCCGGAGTCAACAGATGGCAAACCTGCGTCCAGGGCCGGCTGTTCGGCGGACACGGAATCGGGGGCAGACTGGTCGGCAGTCGGCTCGGCCACGCCGGCGGGGGCGGTGCCGATAGCCATGACAAGCACGGCCGCGAGCAGCGCACGGACCGGTCGTGCCACGCGCGAGCGCGTGGTGGTGTGACGCATCGATGTACTCCTCATTAGTCTTCTTCCTTCCTCCGTGCCGCCAGGATCACGCCGACCAGCACCAGGGCCATGCCCAATCCTGCGGCCCAGAGCACGTCAGCACCGGTAGAGGCCAGGAAGCCTCCGCGGTCGTCGTTGCTGTTGCTGCCGTTCGAGCCGCCACCGTTACTGCCGCCGCCTCCGCCGTTGGCGGTGGCCAGGCCAGTGGTCGTTTCGGTGGTGCGCACCGTCGTCGGCTCCGTGGTGCGCTTGGTGGTGGTTTCGCCCGTCGTCTTCGTGGTGGTGCGGGTACGCTCCGTCGACGGCGTGCGCTCCGTGCTCGGCGTCACCGTGGGCGTCGTCGTCACCGTGGTGGTCGGCGGAGACGGGGGCGAGGTCTCCGGCGAGGTCGAGCCACCCGGGCGGTTGTTGCCCGGCTTGGTCACGATCACGTTGTCGTACTTGAACCGGTCGCCCGTCGCGTTGGCCAGCGGCAGGATGATCAGCTTCGGGTTGGAGATCCGGTAGTCGTAGTCACTGTCCGGGGCCGATTCCTCCAGCAGGTACAGGCCCGGCCGCAAGTCCATGAACTGTACGCGGCCGTTGTCGCCGGTGGTGAGGGTGGAGATTTTGTCCAGTCCGGCAGCGTGGGCGGCGTCAAGCGACATGCTCCGCGCCGCGCTACGGCCGCCGGACGTGGTGATGTCCACACCGCGCACCTGCGACAGCGTGAAGATTGCGCCGGCGATGGACGTCGGCTTCTGGCCCGCCGGGATGTCGTCGTAAGGGTTGCTGGCTACCTTGCGGACCATCAGCGAGATCGGCTCGTTGACGTCGACGCTTTCCGCCGCGATGTTGCGGTCGTTGCCGCTGATGACACGGTCGTCTGCGGTAGCAGGCAGCGACGCGCCGACGAGCACCACCGACACCGCACCAGCGGCCGCGAAGTATTTGAGTGTGCGCACTAGGACTTAAACCTCCTCGTTCGAAGCGCCCGCGCGATCGTTCTTCTTTTTCTCGCGCCAGATCCACCAGGCCAAGCCCAGGAGAATCGCCAGCGCAACAAGTCCGAGCGCCCACATCCACCACTGCACGGTGCTGGTGGATTCATCGAGCACGCTCGCCTCGTCCGGGTCCATGGGGACGCGCTCCGCGTGGACGAGAAGGCGGTGCGTGTTAATGCCGTAGGGGGTGCAGGTGATCAGGGTGAGCAGGTCGCGGCCTTCCTCGGCGCGGAGGCTGTCGGTCTCCTCGGGCAGGACGACCTCGATGTCGTAGACCTGGTACTTCATCCGCTCGCCGAAGGTGGAGAGGTAGATGGCATCGCCGACTTCGACGTCCACGAGGTCGTCGAAAAGCGTGGCGTTGGTCAGGCCCGTGTGGCCGGTGATCACCGAGTGGAAGCCCTCGCCGCCGGTGGGCAGCGCCGAGCCGTACAGGTGGCCGAGGCCCTTCTGTAGCGTCTCGTCGCGCGTGCCGTGGTAGACGGGCAGGCGGAGGTCAATCGACGGGATGGCCAGCTGCGACATCGCGGACACGCCCTCGAGGTGCTTCTCGTACTCCTGGTAGTCCAGGTTGTCCTCGGAGATGCGTGCAAGCCACGGGTCCAGAATCGGGCCGTCGGTGTGCGTGCGGTTGTACTCCTTGGCCGCCTCGAGCGCTTGGTTGATCTGCTCCGGCGGCGCCTCTTGGATCTGCTCCTCGTACTGCTTGGCCACCTGCTCCTGCACCCGGTTGTTCCACTGGGTGGCCACGACCGGGTACATCAGCACCATCAGCCCCGCCAGGATAATGATGACCGGCAGCGCAATGCGCTGGAAAAACGGCTTCTGCGCCGGCTTTTTGCGGTGCTTGCCTTCCACGGCAGTAGTCACTGCGCGATCCTTCCTACCTAGGCACGGCTGATGTGTAAAAACTGGGCGGGAGTTTTACGCCTTCCCGCGTTGAGGCGTTGGGCGCCCATTGCTTATCGACGCCCACTCGCACCCCCGCCAGCCCCTCACCAAGGGCCGGACGGGAGTACCGGGTGGTCAGCGCACCGTTATCGTGCGCCGACCTTGGAAAGGCTTACGCCGCCTGGGAGTTGCGACGTGCCGCGTAGACACCGCCGCCGATGATGGCCAGGCCAGCCAGCACGATGATCAGGACACCCATGCCACCGGTGTTGGGCAGGAGCGGAACAGAGTTCTTGATGTTGTTCACCGCAACGCCGTTCATGATCTTGGTGCCGCCCTCTGCGTAGCCAGCAGACTTTGCATCAGTGCTAGTGAGGAAGTTCGCTGGCTGTTTACCGTTCTTGGTTTTACGTGTCAGCTCGAGCGGATAGACAGCATTCTTGTCGAAGGTGTAGCCAGCCGGAGCTTTGGTCTCACGCAGACAGTACTTGCCCGGGTCCTGCACTACAGCATTGTCGGCGTAGTCGGTGACGTGCAGGCCCTGGAAGGTCAGCTTGCCTTCCTTGTCGGTCTTCCCGGACGTGATCGCGTCGCCGTCGATCTTCGTGCCGTCGGCGTTGCACTTACCTACCTCGAAGGTTGCGCCTTCAAGAGCCTTACGGGTGCCATTTTCCTCACCGGTCTTGTACACCTCGATGTTGCCGAAGTAGGAAACGACCTTGTCTTTCGGGGTCTCGCTCGGCGGTGTGCCACCCGGAGGGGTAGTCGGCGGGGTCTTCGGCGGAACCTCGGAGAAGCTGCTGTCGTCAGTGGAGTGGCGGAAGTACTCGCGAACGGAGTTCTCCACCTCCTGGTCAGCGTTAGCGCCCTCGAGTAGCTTCGCGTTTACAGTGGCGATCACGCGGTCGCCCGGCTTAAGTACGGAAGGCTTCACGCCGACGAAGAAGCCTGCGTTCGCGCCAGCGGCAAGGTTCTTGTCCGCGACGGAGCCGTAGCCCGCGTCCGCACCGACAGCGAAGTCTGTGCCCTTGGTCAGGTCCTTCTCAGCACCGTCAGTGCTGATGACCTTGACAGTCAGGTTCTCGTAGTCCGGCGTGATCTCAGTGTTGTTGTACGCATCGCGCAGACCGAACCAGTCGAGCTTTTTGCCTTCCTGAGCAGACGGCACGACGCCGGTCAGCGTGTAGGTCACCTTATCCTGTTTGAGGGCGTGCTTGTCCTTATCCGCGACAGTCTTTTCAACGCGTGCGAAGGAGTTCTTCGGGTATACGTTGACGTTGGAGATCCAGCCTTCACCAGCCGGGTTGGTCATCGGCAGGAACACGATGAACGGGTCAGCCGGGATGAGAGTCTCGGTGCCGTTCTTGTCAAACTTTGCGGCCGGGGCCGGCAGCGTGTCCGCCGTCTTCGTTTCGGTGACAAGGTATGCGCCGGCAGGCAGGTTAGAGAACGTTGCCTTGCCGTCGCTGTCAGTGGACAGCTCCTTAGCGGTAAACCCGGTGTCCTTGGTGATCGTCGGCTTATTGGCGACACCGGCCTTGTTGTACTCCTGGGACAGCTTTGCGAGACGGTTGAAGTCCTCCTGCTTGCGGATGTCGCCCTGGAGCTTCTCGACCTTGAACTTGGCCCCCTCAAGTGCCGCGCCGGAAACCTTGGCGTCCTCCTGACCGGTGCCGACACGCAGCTCGGTCGGGTTGTAGCGCTTGTTCACCGTCAGGGAGAAGTTGCTGCCCTCGGGAATGCTGGAGGATGCAGCCTTCTGCTCGGTCGCGCGCGGGGCCGGATCCGCGGTGTTCGTCGTCTGCGCGAGCGCATCGGTAGCAATACCGGCGGAGCCGGCGAAGGTCAGGCCCGCAGCAACAGCGATAGCTGCGGTTTTTGCAATGGCTTTGGCCATGGTGAAAGTCCTTTCGGAAAATCAGAAATCGCTGGGCCCAATGTGGTCAGCGGTGGGAAAGGTGCGCCGAGAACGGCACTCCCGGCTTGAACATGGGGCCCAGCATGGGCACCACTAAGGAATCTAAACCCAAACTGCATGAGTGTCTAGATAAATACATGTCTATTTCAATTAACTAGGGCTCAACTGGAAAAAATTTTAATATGCAGACATTTATGCAGCTCGTTTGCACTTCTTCACTAGAGAGTCAAGGCCCCTGACCTGGGAACTTGAACGTTTGACTAAGTCCCCAAAGATTGGCGGAGTGTGGTGAGACACATTCAACCCCTGGATATTCTTCGCCACAGCACCTCCCTCGGGTGTGGACGAACGGGGGTAGAAATCCAGGAGGTAGGAAACAAAAAAAGGGGCGCCCGCACATCATGCGAGCGCCCCACGCAGCCGACGATCCAGCCGGCGGCGTCCACAGGGCTACACCAGGTACCGGCGTCCCACCACAAAGACCGCTGCGCCGACCGCGGAGGCGATCAACAGCGCCACGAGCGCGCGAGCCACTGTGTTGGAGCCGGTCTCGGCAGCCATACCGCGAGCCTGCACCTCGGTCGCGCCGGCAACAGCATCTGCGGTCACTGGCGCGGCCTGCTGCTGCACCTCCACGGCGGGCGCTGCCTCACCGTCGGCCTGCTCGGCCTTACCACCGGCCCGGGCCTCCTCCAGCCCCTGCTCGCGGATCGCGCCAGCGTTGTCCGTCACCAGCTGCGCCGAGGCTTCTGCCTCCTCTGGCGTCGGGGTTTCGGCGACGCGGGCCACGTCAGCAACGTAGGTGGCGCCGTCCTTGTTCAGGTAGTAGGTCTGCCCGTCCACATTCAGCACAGACGGGAGCGCGACCAGGCCGCCGGCAACTGGCACCGGGTTGTTCGGGTCCACCGCGTCCGCATCGAGCACCTGCTCCGCCTGCGCCTGGTCCGCGTCGGGCTGCACCGGGGTGGCAGGCTGGTCACCCTGCTGGCTCTCCGGCGTGTCGGCGGGAGCAGTCGGGGCGGAGGTGGCGGAGGCGGGGGCGTCGATAAGCCCTGCGACCGCTGCCCTGGTCACGTCGACCGCGCGCTCCTGGTCGTCGGCGCTTAGCTGCGCGTAGGGGGTGGCGACGAGGTTGGCGTCGGACACGTAGTGGTCCCCTGCCTGGTTGAGGAAGTAGGTGGCACCGAGGGCGTCTGTCACCTCGGCGGGGAGGTCCTGCGCGCTGGCGAGCGGGGCCGCGGCGATTGTGAGCGCACCGGCAAAGGCGACGGCGAGGGAAGTGCGGTTCATGGTGGTCTCCTGTCTCGAGCAAGGGTTACTCTCAAGTTCACCTTTAGACTTTACACAGAGGTGCCACGTTTTCCCAGGAGTCACACGTAACACATTGGCAACGATTGTCGCGCGGGTCCGCCGGCTACTCGGCGGCGTCCACCGTCGCGTCGTCCACCACGCCCGCAAACTGCCACCCAACCACCGCGTTGCGTACCGCCGCGGCGAGTGGGTTCACCGGCTGAATGCAGGAGATGGTGAGCAAGCGACCGGGCATGGGCTCGGTGCCCCACACGGAGGCGTCGTCAGCCAGCCCCTCCTTCTCCGGGTCGTGCAGGTCCGTCGCGCGGTACTCCAACCACTTGCCCGCCGCGCGCGAATCCTGCGTGCGCAGGTAAAGCGTGTCCCCCTCGCGCACGTTGTGCGCATTCGCGCGCGCGTCGTACAGCCCGTCAAACACACCGTGCACCGCCGCGCCGGTGTGCCCCGCCACCACGACAAGGTCGCCAGCACCCGGGCCCGGCAGCTGGTACGGCTTCCCCTCCGCCGTGTACGCGCACGCCTTGCCCATCGACGCCGGATTGATCGCGCCGTCCTTCATCCGGCAATCCCCCTCCTCAAACTCGGCGCGCAAGCCTATCTGCGGCACCGCCATCTCCACCGGCCGCGACTGCCCAATCGGGCCCGCCTCACCCGGCTCCCCTCCCCCACACCGGCTCAGCAACACCACCGGCAGCGCTAACACCGCCACCAGCATCGCAAGCACCATCGCGCGCCGCACCCAATACACCCACTGCGGGCGACGCGGTCTCCGGGATCCCATGGCGCAATAGCGTATAGGATCGGCCCCATGAAAACAGTCAATGTCACAGAAGTACCGCAGGGAGCACAGCTTATCGACGTCCGCGAGCCCGACGAGTTCGCCATCGCCCACGCCGCGGGCGCCGTCAATCTTCCCCTGTCCAACTTTGTCGGCCTGGCCGACAAGATCGACCCGAACCAGGACATCTACGTCATCTGCAAGTCCGGCGGCCGCTCCGCCCATGCCGCCGAGTACCTGGAGCAGGCCCGCGGTTGGGACAACGTCATCAACGTCGCCGGTGGCACGGACGCCTGGCTCGCCGCCGACCTCCCCGCGGAATAGCCGCCTACCCCGGCAAAACACACCGCCCGGCGGGGGCAGTTTTCCGCGCACCTGTAATTGATTGAATTAGCCAACTAACCGTATGATGTGGGCATGGCAACGCACGACGAGCTCCCCAACGCACTCACTAAGTCCCCGTCCTTCCAAATCGAGCGGGTCCGCCGGCACACCAAGGAAGAGGTGGAGCGCACCCTGCTCAAGCACGACGTGAGCATGCGCGGCTTTTGGGTACTCACCTGCGTTGACAACACTGCGCTGTCCCAGTCGCAGCTGTCCAGCCTGCTGGCTGTCGACGCCTCCGACATGGTCCGCCTCGTCGATTCGCTGGAGAACTTGGGCTGGGTCAAGCGCGACCGCGACCCAAAGGACCGGCGCCGCCAGATCGTCACCGCGACCAAGAAGGGCTCCAAGGCGTTGGGGACGCTCGCCGCGGAGGTCGCCGATGCCGAGGACCGCGCCCTCGACGCATCCAGCGCCAAGCAGCTCAAGAGCCTGAAGAAGCTGTCGAAGGCGATTCTGCAGGACGAGGACCAGTAGGGGCGTCGATAAGCGAAAAGCCCGGCCCCCACGGGGACCGGGCAATGAGGCGCGAGATTAGTCGCCGATCTGGTCGCGGCCGCGCTTGACAATCAGCGGGTCCGGCTCGCCGACGAGCTCGTGGTCCTTGTTCGTGTACTCAAACTTGGACAGGATGTAGCGCATCGCGTTGAGGCGGGCGCGCTTCTTGTCGTTGGACTTGATGGTCACCCACGGGGACTCGTCCGTATCGGTGTAGCGGAACTGCTCCTCCTTGGCGCGGGTGTAGTCATCCCACTTGTCCAGCGAGGCCAGGTCCATCGGGGACAGCTTCCACTGGCGGACCGGGTCCACCTGGCGGATGGCAAAGCGGGTGCGCTGCTCGCGCTGGGTCACGGAGAACCAGAACTTGGTCAGCGAGATGCCGGAGCCCAGGATCATGTTCTCCAGCATCGGTACCTCGCGGAGGAACTCCGCGTGCTGCGACTCAGTGCAGAAGCCCATGACGCGCTCGACGCCCGAGCGGTTGTACCAGGAGCGGTCAAAGAACACGATCTCGCCCGCGGACGGGAAGTGCTCAATGTAACGCTGGAAGTACCACGAGGTGGACTCGCGCGGGCTGGGCTTCTCCAGCGCGACGGTACGGGCACCACGCGGGTTGAGGTGCTCGTTGAAGCGCTTAATGGTGCCGCCCTTGCCGGCGGCGTCGCGCCCCTCGAAGAGGATGATGTGGCGCTGGCCCGTATCCTTGGTCCAGTTCTGCCACTTCAGCAGCTCGATCTGCAGCGCGCGCTTTTCCTTCTCGTACTCCGCGCGGCTCAGGCGCTCGTCGTACGGGTAATTCTCACGCCAGGTCTGAATCGGCGTGCCGTCCGGCATCATGAGCACCGGATCGTCTTCATCAGTATCGTCAACAACCCAGCCCTCGACCTCTGCCAGGTCGATCAAAGGGAGTTCATCATCCTTGTGGTCAGCCATGTCCTTAAGTTTACCGCCCGTCTGGGGTTTGTGTTCGATGGAAGATTGAGAGGTGGAATCGGAGGTCAGTTTCGCCGGGGTGTCCGCCTGGTGTGCGTTGTGGGCCTTCGCCGCGGGCTTCGGGTCCGGGGCCTTCCGAATCGATTCCGGCACCGGAGCGACCAGCTTCTCCTCGGATGCGAGCGCGCTGGGATCCTTGGCCGGCTGAGTTGCTTCCGGCTCCGGCTTTGAAGTCTTCGCCCGCCCAGCCGCCGGGCGCATCGCCTCGGCGCGCGGGGCCTCCAGCTCTAGCGGGGCTTCGCCTGTTCCGCGCACGCGACCAAAGAGACGCCTTAAACGCAAAACAACCCCGCGCAACGGCGGGGTTGTCAGGCGGTTTGTCTTACGCGACAAGGCCGAGCAGCTCAGCCAGGTTGCCAGCCAGGCCAGCGACCTGCTTCAGCACGCCGAGCAGCGCGCCAGCGACGTGGTGGTCAGAAGAAAGGAATGCCCAGTTGTTCAGAGCCTGCATGGTGTTCTCCTTTTAGAAAAGTTTGAGTCCGGTTATCGGTGTTGTATCTCTGGAACGCACCTCGGAAGGCACGCATGGAAGTCCTACTTAGACTTCGGGCCCTTCCATTCCCAGACATCCTTGTCCGGGTTATCCGGGGAAACCTTGTCAAAACCGGTCTCCTTGTCACCCAGGGAACCCAGGTTGATGAACAGATCCGGGATGCCGCGGAACAGCTCGACGATGTTCTTACCGAACTTGCTGAAGTCCTTCAGCATGTCGATGATGGCAGAGAGGTCACCCATTGTTTTCCCCTTACGTATAGGTGCCAGAATGTCTGGCTCTAGATTGACAGTGTCCTGACACCCTCCGTGGGGCATCACACGAAGTATTTTGCCACAGCATTGTGAGCTCGCAAGTGTTCCAGCGAAACTTTCTCCCCGCCAAACTCGGCCCCCATTTGAGAGTTTGTTCACCCAAACGCAACCTTATTCCAAGGTTCACCACCAACCTGCGCCGTTACAGCTTTGTTATGGTGCTACTAAGTTAACTGTCTCTTAACTCCGGCGGGGCGGCGTAACGGGGGTTGCGGTGGCGTCGATAAGCAATGCCCCACAGAGCCGGACATTTCCCCACATCCGGGGGTATACGGGCTGGAAGGGGGCCGAGGGAGACAGCAAAACGCCCCAAGCAGCGCGGGGCTACTTGGGGCGTTTCGGGCGCAAACGGGCCTACATCATACCCATGGCCTCCGGGTCCATGCCGGCACCTGCGGCGCCAGCCGGCTCCGGCTTGTCAGCAACGACAGCCTCGGTGGTCAGGAACAGACCAGCGATGGACGCGGCGTTCTGCAGCGCGGAGCGGGTCACCTTGGCCGGGTCGTTGATGCCCTCGGAGAGCATGTCAACGTACTCGCCGGTCGCGGCGTTCAGGCCCTGGCCTGCGGGGAGGTTGGCAACCTTATCCGCAACGACGCCCGGCTCCAGGCCTGCGTTGTGGGCGATCTGCTTCAGCGGGGCGGAGAGTGCCTCGCGGACGATCTTCACGCCCGTAGCCTCGTCGCCGGTCAGCTCCAGGTCGCCCTCGAGCTCCTTGGCGGCCTGCAGGAGTGCCACGCCACCGCCGGCGACGATGCCCTCCTCCACAGCAGCCTTCGCGTTGCGCACCGCATCCTCGATGCGCATCTTCTGCTCCTTCAGCTCCACCTCGGTGGCGGCACCGACCTTGATCACCGCAACGCCGCCAGCCAGCTTGGCCAGGCGCTCCTGCAGCTTCTCGCGGTCGTAGTCGGAGTCAGAGTGCTCGATCTCGGCGCGGATCTGCTTGACGCGGCCCTCAATCTGGGCCTGGTCGCCAGCGCCCTGGACCAGGGTGGTCTCGTCCTTCGTAATGACGGCCTTGCGTGCCTGGCCGAGCAGCTCGATGCCGGCGGTCTCCAGGGACAGGCCGACCTCCTCGGAGATGACCTGGCCGCCGGTGAGGATAGCCAGGTCCTGCAGCATCGCCTTGCGGCGGTCGCCAAAGCCCGGTGCCTTCACGGCGACGGACTTGAAGGTGCCGCGGATCTTGTTCACCACGAGGGTGGACAGGGCCTCGCCCTCGACGTCCTCGGCGACGATGAGCAGCGGCTTGCCCGACTGCATGACCTGCTCCAGAACCGGGACGAGCTCCTTGACGTTGGAGATCTTGCCGGAGACCAGCAGGATGTACGGGTCTTCCAGCACGGCCTCGCCGCGCTCCATGTCGGTGGCGAAGTAGGCGGAGATGAAGCCCTTGTCAAAGCGCATGCCCTCGGTCACCTCGAGCTCAACACCGAAGGTGTTGGACTCCTCGACCGTGATGACGGACTCCTTGTTCACGGTGCCGTTGCCAACCGCGTACATCGCCTCGGCGATCTTCTTGCCAATCTCCGGGTCGGAGGCGGAGATGCCGGCGGTGGAAGCGATCTGCTCCTGGGTCTCCACTTCCTTCGCGGAGTCGAGCAGGTGCTTGGACACCTTGTCGGTCGCGGCCTGGATGCCGCGCTTGATGCCCATCGGGTTGGAGCCGGCCGCAACGTTGCGCAGTCCCTCGCGCACGAGCGCCTGGGCCAGGACGGTTGCGGTGGTGGTGCCGTCGCCAGCGACGTCGTCAGTCTTCTTGGCAACTTCCTTCACCAGCTCGGCGCCGATCTTCTCGTACGGGTCCTCGAGCTCGATTTCCTTCGCGATGGTCACGCCATCGTTCGTAATGGTCGGCGCGCCCCAGGACTTCTCCAGGACGACGTTGCGACCCTTCGGGCCAAGCGTCACCTTCACGGCGTCTGCCAGGGTGTTCAGGCCGTTTTCGAGGCTGCGGCGTGCTTCCTCGTCGAATGCAATGGTCTTTGCCATGTGAGTTTGTTGCTCCTTATTTATTGTGGAACGAGTACTCAATTCGTCGGTTCAAGCAGGCGCCCGCGACGGCACGGCTGCTGAGTGGTGCAGCCTCACCCGCTTAGCACTTGGCGTCTCCGAGTGCTAGGACCCATTTTTAGCACTCACCCCCAGCGAGTGCAAGCACCATTTGCTTATCGACGCCCACCGTTTCCCCAATGGTAGCGTCGCCCCCATGAGTGAATTCACACCGGACCGCACACGCATCTTCGCCGACCTGGCCAAACTGGTCTCTTTTAACTCCCCGCACTCCACCCCGGAGCTGGCCGACCAGCACGAGGCCGCCTGCGCCTGGACCGTCTCCGCCCTCGAGGGCCTGGGCCTGAACGTGACCCGCCACGCCACCGTGGACAACGCGGACACCATCGTCGCCGTCAAGGAACCGGCGGGCGACGCCCCAACCGTCCTCCTCTACTCCCACTACGACGTCGTCCCGGCGGGCGACCCGTCCGTGTGGACCAATGACCCGTTCGAGCTCACCGAGCGCGACGGCCGCTGGTACGGCCGCGGCGCCGCCGACTGCAAGGGCAACCTGGCCATGCACCTCGAGGCGCTGCGCCTAGTCGAGGCCGCCGGCGGCACCGACCTGGGCCTGAAGGTGGTCGTCGAGGGCTCCGAGGAGCTCGGCGGCGACGACGGCCTGGGCAAGCTCATCGAGGCCGAGCCGGAGATCTTCCGCGCCGACGCCATCCTCATCGCCGACTCCGGTAACGCCGCCGTGGGCGAGCCCACCCTGACCACCTCCCTGCGCGGCGGCGCCCAGGTGAAGGTCACCGTGGAAACCCTCGAGGGCGCGATCCACTCCGGCAGCTTCGGCGGCGCCGCCCCCGACGCGGCCCACGCCCTGATCCGCATCGCCGATTCGCTTTTCGACGAGCACGGGCGCACCACCATCGACGGCGTCGACACCACCGCCAAGTGGACCGGCGACGCCTACGAGCGCGACACCTTCCGCACCGACGCCGGCGTCCTCGACGGCGTCCAGCTCCTCGGCACCGTCGACGACGACCCCGCCGACATGTGCTGGGCACGCCCGGCCGTCACCATGATCGGCTTTACCTCCACCCCGGTCGCTGAGGCGGTCAACGCGGTCAACCCGCGCGCCGAGGCCCAGTTCAACCTGCGCGTCCCCGCCGGCCAGGACGCCGCCGAGATCGCGCAGAAGATGGAGGAGCACATCAAGGCGCACACCCCCTGGGGCGCCAAGGTGACCGTGGAAATCAGCGGCGTCAACGCCCCGTTTGCCACCGACCCGGAGCGCCCCGCCGCCGCGAAGCTCGGCGAGTGCCTGCGCGAGGCGTACGGCACCGACAAGCTCACCCTCATCGGTTCCGGCGGCTCCATCCCGCTGACCAACACGCTGCAGGAGCAGTTCCCGGATGCTGAGATCGCCCTCTACGGCGTTGAGGAACCCGCTTGCGGCATCCACGGCGTGGACGAGTCCGTCGACCCGACCGAGATCGAGCGCATCGCCGTCGCTGAGGCCAGCTTCCTCCGCCAGTACGGCAAGTAAGCCACCCTCAGCCACTCGGGGCGCGGTCACGATGCGGCCACAATTCGGTAGCGAAATAGCTATCTAATCGGTACAGTTGGACGCATTGGCCGCGCCTATTCTTTTCGACGCGCCCCACGCACTCGCACGAGTGTCCAATTCATGGCCGCTTTGTGCTTCCTTGGGCCGCTTTGTTGGGCTTGTTGGGCTCGGTAAGAGAACTCGATCCGTACATGCCCAAGGAGGGGTCCGCACTTTGCTCACGCTGCTCGCCGCGCTCATTATCGCGACGATTGCCGCACCCCCGCTCATCAGGTTGTGCGGCCGGGCAGCGTTCGGCATGCTCGCCACGGTCCCACTCGGCGGCTTCATCTGGATGGCCAGCCTGTTCCAGCGGGGTATCTTTACTCACGAAGGCGAGATCGTTGCCAGCTACGCCTGGATGCCCTCCGCCAACCTCAACCTGGAGTTCCGCCTCGACCCTCTGGCCGGGCTGTTCTCCCTGATCATCCTGGGCGTCGGCGCCCTCGTCCTGCTGTACTGCTGGGGCTACTTCGACTCCAACCCGCGCCGGCTGGCCAAGTTCGGCGGCGAGCTCACCATGTTCGCCACCGTCATGTACGGCCTGGTCATCTCGGACAACTTCCTGCTCATGTACGTGTTCTGGGAGTTGACGTCCATCCTGTCCTACCTGCTCGTCTCGTACTACGGCGAGCGGGCGTCGTCACGCAGGGCCGCGATCCAGGCGCTCATGATCACCACCATGGGCGGGCTGGCCATGCTGGTGGGCATCAACCTGCTCGGGTTCAACGCGGGCATCTGGAAGCTCAGCCAGATCCCGCAGTTTGCAGACATCCAGAACACGCCCGCGATTTCCGTGGCGATCGTGCTCATCATGCTCGGCGCGCTGACCAAGTCAGCCCAAGCCCCGTGGCATTTCTGGCTGCCCGGCGCGATGGCGGCACCCACCCCGGTGTCCGCCTACCTGCACTCGGCGGCGATGGTGAAGGCGGGCATCTACCTGGTCGCCCGCCTGGCGCCGGACATGGCGGCCGTGAGCACCTGGCACCTGGTGGTCATCTCCACCGGCCTGTTCACCATGCTGCTCGGCGGGTGGATGGCGCTGAAGCAGCGCGACTTGAAGCTCATCCTGGCGTACGGAACGGTCTCCCAGCTAGGCTTTATCACTGCGGTGATCGGCGTGGGCTCGCGCGAGGCGACGATGGCGGGCCTGGCCATCACGTTCGCGCACTCCATGTTTAAGGCGACGCTGTTCATGATCGTCGGCGCGATCGACCACACGACCGGCACCCGCGACATCGGCGAGCTCTCCGGCCTGGGCCGCAAGGAACCGTTCGTCGCGTTCCTAGCGGTCGTGTCGGCGGCGTCGATGGCGGGACTGCCCCCGCTGTTCGGGTTCATTGCCAAGGAATCGGCGCTGGAGGCGATCCTGCACGAGGAGTCGCTGCACGGCATGCCTGGCCACATCACGCTGGTCGTGCTGGTGGTCGGCTCCATCCTGACAATGGGCTACTCCCTGTACTTCCTGTGGGGCGCGTTCGCCACAAAGGCGCAGCACCGCGAGGCCGGCGTCTCCCCCGCCGTGGCAAAGATGCACCACATCGGCCCCCTGCTTTCCGCCTCCCCGGCGATGCTCACGCTGGCCACCATCGCGTTCGGGCTCCTGCCCGCCTGGCTGTCCAACGCCATCAACTCCTACCTGGACGTCCGCTTCCCGCAAGACGAGGGCGCGCCGTTGAAGCTGTGGCACGGCATCACCACCCCGCTCATGCTCACCGTGGTGATCGTCGTGGCCGGCACCGTGTTGTTCTGGCAGCGCGACCTGATCCGCAGGGTCCACTTTGACAAGCCCGCGCTTGGCGACGCCGACGAGATCTGGGATCTCATCCTCCACCAGCTCCGCAACGCGTCGCTCAAGCTCACGGCGTCGACGCAGCGCGGCTCGCTGACTATCAACCTGGCGGTCATCTTTGCCACGCTCATGGTGGTCCCGCTCGCCGCGCTGATTCTGGGGCAGAGCAACGACATCCACATGTTGCTGTGGGACAACCCGTGGCAGGGCCTTGTGGTCTGCATCCTGTGCGCCATGGCGATCTTTGCCACGCTGCAGCGCAACCGCCTGTCCGGCGTGGTCATGGTCGGCCTGACCGGCTACTCGCTCGCGTTCATCTTTGCGCTGCACGGCGCTCCGGACCTCGCGCTCACGCAGGCCCTGGTGGAGACCATCGTCATGGTGGTGTTCATGCTGGTCCTGCGCAAGATGCCCACGGAGGTGGAGCCGCGCAACGACGACAACCGGCTGCGCGCCTGGCTCTCCATCGGCACGGGCCTCTCCGTCGTGATCGTGGCCATGACGGCGATGTCGGCGCGCGTGCAGGACCCGGTGTCCAAGTACATGCCGGACCTGGCGTACGAGATCGGCCACGGCCGCAACACCGTCAACGTGCTGCTCGTGGACCTGCGCGCCGCCGACACCTTTGGCGAGATCCTGGTCCTGGTCATCGCCGCCACCGGCGTGGCCAGCCTCATCTTCGGCACGGGCACGTTCGGGCGCGAGTCCCGGCGCCCCACCCTGTCCACCAACAAGCCCCGCTGGCTCGCCTCGGGCGTGGACTCGGAGACGGCGCAGAACCGCTCCATCATGGTCGATGTGGTCACGCGAATCCTCTTCCCGTCGATCATGCTCCTGTCCTTCTACTTCTTCTTCTCCGGCCACAATGCCCCCGGCGGCGGCTTCGCGGGCGGCCTGGTCGCCGCGCTCGCGTTCACGCTGCGCTACCTGGCGGGCGGCCGCGCGGAAATCGACGAGGCGCTGCCGGTCGACCCCGCGAAGATCCTGGGCACGGGCATCCTCCTCTCGGCCGCATGCGTGGTGGTACCGCTCTTCTTTGGCAACCCGCCGCTCACCACCGGCTACGCCTCCCTGGCGCTGCCGCTCATCGGCGAGTTCGACGTCCCCTCGGCGCTGGTTTTCGACGCCGGCGTGTACGCCATCGTCGTCGGCCTCACCTTGCACATCCTCGGCTCCATGGGCGCGTACCTGGACCGCGAGGAAGACACCCGCAAGCAGCGGGCCCGCGACCGCGCCCGTGAGCTGCAAGTGAAGAACAAGCGGCGCCGGCAGCAGCAGGCGCAGCGGCGCGCCGCCAGGGAGTCCGAGCGGGCTTCGGCTGGGGGCGCGGGATCGTCGATAAGCAAACAAGCCCAAGAAGGGAGCAAGTAGATGGAAGCGAACCTCTTCCTCCTGATCGGCTCGGGCGTGCTCATCGCGTGCGGGGTGTACATGATGCTGGATCGGTCGATGACCCGCATGATCCTCGGCGTGCTGCTGATTGGCAACGGGGCGAACCTCCTGCTGCTGCAGTCTGGCGGGCAGGCGGGCTCGCCGCCGATTCTCGGGCGCGAATCCGAGCAGTACGCGGACAGCGCGGACCCGCTCGCGCAGGCGATGATCCTCACCGCGATCGTGATCTCCATGGCCATGAGCGCGTTCATGCTCGCGCTGGCGTACCGGCAGTACCGCTACCGCACCGACGACATCATCGAGCGCGACGAGGAGGACCGCGCGATTGCCAAGCGGCCGACCACGCCCGCAGCCGCGCCGGACCACGACCGCTCCGACGACCCGGAGACCGGCAAGCCGAGCCTGTCCGGTGACTCCTTCGGCCCGCGCTCGTTCGAGACACCCGTGAAGGAGGCGGAGAATGACCAGTAGTCTCCTCGACTTCGCCGACTGGGCGCTGCCCGCCATGCCGTACCTGACGGTGATGCCGCTGATCCTGCCCGCCATCGCGGCGGCGCTCATCCTGGTCTCGGGCAAGCACGTCCAGCTGCAGCGCGCCATCGCGCTCACCACGCTGTTCGCGCTCGCCCTCATCGCCGGCGCCATGATTATCATCGCCGACGTCCACGGCATCCAGACCGTGCACATGGGCGGCTGGGACGCCGTCGTGGGCATCACGCTCGTGGCGGACCGGCTGTCCACCATCATGCTGTTCGTCTCCGCCACCGTGCTCTTCGCCGTCATGTGGTACGGCATCTCGCAGGGGCTTCGCGACGGCGGCGAGGACGACCCCATCGCCGTCTTCCTCCCCGTCTACATGCTCCTGTGCATGGGCGTGAACCTCTCCTTCCTGGCCGGCGACCTGTTCAACCTGTACGTCGGGTTTGAGATCTTCCTGGTCGCCTCGTACGTCCTGCTCACCCTCGGCGCCTCACCCGGGCGCGTGCGCAGCGGCATCGGCTATGTGATGGTCTCCATGGCCTCGTCCATGGTCTTCCTTTTCGCCCTGGCCCTGGTCTACTCCGCCGTGGGCACCGTAAACATGGCGCAGGCGGGCATGCGCATGGAGGAGATCCCCGACGGCACCCGCGCCGCCGTCTTTGCCACCCTGCTTGTTGCGTTTGGCATCAAGGCGGCCGTGTTCCCACTGGACGCGTGGCTGCCTGACTCCTACCCCACTGCGGCCTCCCTGGTCACCGCCGTGTTCGCGGGCCTGCTGACCAAGGTGGGCGTGTACGCGATCATCCGCATGCGCTCCACCGTGTTTACGGGCGGCACCCTGGACACCCTGCTCATGTGGGTGGCACTGCTGACCATGATCATCGGCGTGATGGGCGCGCTTGCCCAGAACGACATCAAGCGACTGTTGTCGTTCACGCTGGTCTCGCACATCGGCTACATGATCTTTGGCATCGCGCTCGGCTCCATGACGGGCCTGTCCGGCGCGATCTTCTACGCGGTCCACCACATTCTCGTGCAGACCTCCCTGTTCCTGGTGGTCGGCCTGGTGGAGCGTCAGGCCGGGGCCGCCCAGCTGCGGCGCCTGGGCTCCCTGCTGTACACGGCCCCGATCATTGCCATCCTGTACTTCATCCCCGCGCTCAACCTGGGCGGCGTCCCGCCGTTCTCCGGCTTCCTGGGCAAGGTGATGCTCATCCAGGCAGGCGCAGACGACGGGTCCTGGCTGGCCTGGGTCCTCATCGGCGGCGCCGTGGTAACCTCGCTGCTCACCCTCTACGCCATGATCCTGGTCTGGTCTAAGGGCTTCCTGCGCGACCGCGCCGACGCCCCCGAGGGCAACGTGGCCATGGCGCGGCCATCCCTGCTTGCCGAGCGCGGCGAAACCACCCAGTTCGAGCAGCGCGATGACGTCGGCCGCATGCCCGCGGGCATGCTCCTGTCCACGGCGCTGCTCGTCGCCGCCTCCGTGTCCATCACCTTCCTGGCAGGACCGATCTCCAGCATCACGGACCGCGCGGCGGAGTCGGCGCAGGACAGCTCCATCTACCGCAACGCGGTGCTGGAGGGCCCCGTAGGGGCGGACAGCGACGAGCCGACCCGGCGCCCCGAGCGCTTCACCACCCCGCACTCGGACTACGGCGCATCCGACAACCTGGACCGCCACCACGTGGAGCGGGACCAGCGAACCCCCGAAGGCGGCGAGGGCGTTTCCACGGAGACCGTGCCCACGCCCGTCACTGGGGATACGGACGAAGCGACGCCGGGGGCGGAGGCGCAGACAAGCACGAGCACCGACGGAGGTGAGGAGTAGATGCTGGAGACGATGCAAGGCGTCAGGCACCGGTTCCGGCCGCTGTTTGTGGTGTGGCTGACGCTCATGTGGGTGCTGCTGATGGGCGAGCTGAGCTGGGGCAACGTCGCCGCCGGGCTCGCGCTCGCGCTGCTGATCGTGCTGCTGCTGCCGCTACCGCACATCCCCAACACCGGCTACAAGGTCCGGTGGGGCAAGCTGGTCCTGTTCGGGCTGGTGTGGCTGCGCGACCTGC
The DNA here is from genome assembly GCF_946902955.1 of Corynebacterium sp. Marseille-P8863. Lineage (NCBI taxonomy): Bacteria > Bacillati > Actinomycetota > Actinomycetes > Mycobacteriales > Corynebacteriaceae > Corynebacterium > Corynebacterium sp. Marseille-P8863. Next base: position 24,651 of record NZ_CAMPQC010000010.1, read on the forward strand.
TCATCGCGTCGGCGAAGGTGAGCTGGTTGGCGCTGCGCCCCGCGGCGCCGCCGAAGAACGCCATCCTCACCGTCCCCATGCGGCTGAGCAGCGAGTTCGTCCTGTACCTGGCCACCTGCGCGTACAACCTGCAGCCCGGCGGCTCGATCACGGACATCAACCTCGCCGACCGCGAGTGGACCATCCACGTCCTCGACGCCGCCGACCCGCACGCCATCCAGCGCGAGATTGATAACGTCGCCGCGCTCGAGCGCCAGATGATCGACATTTTTGAGAGCAGGAGCTAACCCATGGACCCAACCCTGTACAACGTCTTCCTCTGCATCGCCGCCGTCTTCATCGCCATCGGCTTCCTGCTGCTGGCCTGGTGCGTCATCGTCGGCCCCGACTCCATGGACCGTCTGCTGGGCAACGACGCCATCACCGCCTCCCTCCAGTGCGCCCTCGCCCTCTACGTGTGCTGGACGCTGGATACCACGGTGGTCAACGTCATGATGGTCATCGCGCTGCTCGGCTTCATCGCCTCCATCTCCGTCGCCCGCTTCCGCAAGAGGGATGGTTCGCTGTGAATTGGGCAATGCTTTTCGACGCCATCTCCCTCCTCTTCATCCTCCCCGGATCCTTCATGGTGTTCTCGGCGGCGGTCGGCGCCGTCCGGTTCGGCTCCACCCTGGCCCGGGTCCACGCGATTACCAAGCCGCAGACCACCGGTCTCCTGCTCATGTTCGTGGGCACCATCATCCGGCTGGTCAGCTCCCCCAGCTTCTCCGTGCACGAGCGCGGTGACCTGGGCATCCTGGTGCTCCTGGTCCTGTTCGCGCTGATGACCAACCCGGTCACCGCGCAGCGCCTCGGCCGCGTGGCCAGGCGCGAAGGGCTCTACGGTTCCGAGGACCAGCTCACCCGCAACGACCGACCGGCCGCCTACCACCCGCGCCGCGTCAACCCGGACGCGCCCGCGGAGTAGCGCTCGCCGCTGGCAGGTCGCCGCTCTAGGCTACCGAGGCGGCTGCATCTCCTGCATCTCGTCGCAGGTCGCGTCCACCACGCGCTTCCAGTCCCCGGTTGCCTCGTAGATTTTCCGCTGTCGTTGGTAGGCCGCCCCGTCGCGCAAGATCTCGCGCACGAGCTCCAGCTCCTCCACGCAGTCAAGCTCCTCCGCGATGGGTGCGAGCTCCACGAGCATGTCGCGCAGCTCATCCTTTACCCAGCGCTCGTCGGTGTCGCGGCTGGTAATCACGAGCGCCTCCATGCCGTAGCGGGCGCCGCGCCACTTGTTTTCGGCGACGTGCCAGGGCTGCAGCGTCGGCAGCGCTTCGCCTGCGGACAGCTTCCTGTCGTAGTACACCACGAGGCAGTGCGTGAGGGCGACGATTCCGGCGAGTTCGCGGAGGTTCGAGGGGGCGTCGCTAATGCGCACCTCGATCGTGCCCCACTTGGCGGCCGGGCGGACGTCGAAGTGCATGCTTCCAGTATGGCTGATCACGCCGGAGGTCTGCTGGTCACGCATGAAGCCGACCCACTCGTCCCAGTCGCGGAACTGGTACGGCATGCCCGCGGTGGGAAGCTGCTGGTAGAGCATGGTGCGGTTTGAGGCGTAGCCGGTATCAATGCCGTCCCACCCCGGACTCGACGCGGAGATAGCCAGCAGGTGCGGGTAGTGCACCATGATCGCGTTGATGATGGGCCACACGCGGTCCTCGTGGCTGATGCCTACGTGGCAGTGCACGCCCCAGAGCAGCATTTGCTGCCCCCAATACTGCGTGCGGTTAATGATCTCCTGGTACGTCAGCTTGGGGCTGAGCGGCTGCTCGTGGAAGTCCGAGAAAGGGTGGCCGCCGCTCGCCCACAACCGGAGGCCATGCTGCTCCGCGGCGCTGCGGATCTTGCCCAGGTCGGCGCTGAGCGCACCCATCGCCTCGCGAGTATTGCGGCAGATCGGGGTGACCAGCTCGATGGTGTTTTGCAGGAACTCGCGCTCCAGCCGGGTCCCCGGGTGCTCGCGTTCCACCTGCTCAATGACCCTTTCGGCTTGCGGAACGAGGTCGCGCGTCTCGGGGTCGACGACGCAAATCTCCCACTCCACGCCCAGCGTGGGCTCCGCGGATCGAGCAAAATCGCGATAAGGATCCATGTGGTCAAGTGTAAGTCGGGGTGCCCCGAAACTTCGTCAATTTGTTTCAGGGCAATTGCTTATCGACGCCCCCGTTACCGCCCCGCGAGCACGACCGTAATCGCGTTGCGGTTCTGGATGGCCTCCGACGGCAGCTGGGTCTCCCCGTCCGGCAGGTCGTTGTTCGCACGCGGCGTGCCGCCGACGCGCTGCGCCACATCGGCCGCCACCTGGTCGGCCCCCGCCACCTGCGGGTTGTAGAACACGTACGTCTCCGGGAACACGCCGAACGTCTGCTCCGGCATATTCATCGCCGCCGGGTCCTGCGACTGGTTGGCCACGTGGTACTGGCCGCCCAGCTCGCCGGCCGTCTTGTTGGCCAGCTCCGGCACGCCCGAGTTGTTAAAGACGTAGACCTGCGCGTCCCGCGCCGTCAGGCCCGGGGTGGCCGGGTTGTTAGCGGGAGCAGCGGGCGCAGCGGGGGCGGCCTCGCCGGCATCGCCATTCGCGTTGGTGTCCGGGTTGTTGGAGTCCGGGGTGTTGGCGTCCGGGTTCTGCGCATCCGAGTTGTTGGTGTCCGGGTTCTGCGCGTCGCCGTCCTGGCCCGCGTTTTCCTGGCCCGGCACCGGTGCGGCCGCGCCGTTGTTGGCACCGTTCTCGCCCGCGCCGTTGGGCTGCGCGGCGCTGCTTGCCTGGCTGCTCTGGGTCTCTTCAGCAGTGTTGCTCGGGGAGTCATCGCCCTTGTTCAGCGCGAAGACGGCCCACAGCGCGAGCAACACGCCGACTGCAAGCAGGATCATGCCGAGGCCGCGCTTCGGGAGCCCCGCTGCCGCGGCGTCGCGCGAGTCAGCGCCGGCGTCGCGCGAACCAGCGGCGGCTGCGTCGCGCGAACCAGCTGCACCCGCACCAGCTGCGCCCGCAGCGCCGGCCGTGGCCACGGTGGATCCGCCCAGCGCCCCGCGGCGCTCTTCTTCCTCATCAACCAGCTCGGCCTCGACCGGCTCCGCCTCTACGTACTCCGCATCCTCGTACGCTGTGTCGTAGTACCTGTCGTCGGCGTAGCGGTCGTCTACGTACCTGTCGTCGGCGTAGCCGTCACCGTATTCTTCCGGCTCGTCGGCGCGCCGGTGGGCGCCACGGTAGTTGTCACGTTCGCGCGGGAACTCGTCTCGTCCGCGATGTCCATCACCAGGGTTCACAGTATTCACATGCGCCACTCTAAACCCTCAAGCCATACTTGAGGTAGAGGTGCGCGTGTGACACGCCGAGCGCTGATCGTCGTCAAGCGCAAACGCTACCCAATCTCGCGCGCCTCCCGCACCGCGCGCAGCCTCCGGACCAGCTGCGGCGCGTACGCGAGCGCCTCCGGCGACTCCAATAGCAGGTTCAACCGCTGGTAGTACCGGGTGGGATTCAGCCCGAGCTCTCGCCGGATCGCTTCCTCCTTCGCGCCCAGGCTGCGGGGCGCGTGGGCTTCGAAGTCGAGGAGTTCGCGGTCGGAATCGGAAAGCGTCGAGAGCATGCTTAATATAGTAGGCATGACGATTCGACCCATCGTGATTTACGGCGACCCTGTCCTGCACAACCCGACCCGCAAGGTGGAGCAGCCCGTGGAGGAGCTGCAGGAGCTCATCGCCGATATGCACGAGACGATGGACGCCGCGCACGGCGTCGGCCTGGCCGCCAACCAGGTAGGCGTTGACCTGCGCCTGTTTGTGTACCACTGCCCGGACGGCGACGAGATGCGCCGCGGCACCGTGATCAACCCGGTGCTGGAGACCAGCGAGATCCCCAAGACCATGCCGCGCGACGACGGCGAGGACGACGAGGGCTGCCTCTCCGTCCCGGGCGAGGGCTTCCCCACCGGCCGCGCGGACTGGGCCAAGGTCACGGGCCTGGACGAGCACGGCAACGAGATTGCAATCGAGGGAACAGGTTTCTTCGCTCGCTGTTTGCAGCACGAGGTGGGCCACCTTGACGGTAAGGTGTACACCGACGTACTGACCGGCCGCTACAAGCGCGAGGCCAAGCGCGCGATCAAGGCCAATGGTTGGACCGAGCCGGGCAACACGTGGCTGCCGGGCACCGACGAGGACCCGTTCGGCCACTAGCCCACGAGGGAAGGAACTTATGCGTACCACCGCCGCCATCGCCGCAGGCACGATTGTGCTCGCCGCAGCGCCGTTCGCATCGGCCGAGGAGCCGCTGGAGCAGTTGCTTATCGACGTCACCGCGTCCCACAACTCCCACTCCGAAACCCTCGAGGCACAGCAGGAGGACATCGACGCCGCCAAGGAATCCGGTGACGACGAAGCGCTGGTCGAGGCCCAGGACGTCTACCGCGCCACCCTCAAGGAGTGGCGCACCGACCTCATCGACGCCGCCGATGACCTGCGCGAACTGCGCGCACACGCGGAGCAGGAGGCCGAGGAGTCCGGCACGCCCCTGAGCAAGGAAGACAAGAAAGCCTTCACCGAGGCGGCAGACGCCATCAAGGAGGACCGCCAGACGGTCCGCGAGCTGCGCACCGAGGTGCTCGGCGACGATGAAGCGGTCTGCCTCCCCGGCCTCGTCGCCGGCGACACCGGTCTGGGCGGCCTGCTCGGCACGACTGCCATGGACACGGTCGAGCGCTCCGAGCAGGGCGACAAGCGCATCGCTTTCGACTGCGCGCCGGAGTCCACCCACGCCACCACCGAGGTGAAACGCGCGGAGGAGCCGACGACGGTGACGGGGTCGACGGAAGCGTCGACAAGCGCGAGCGCTGAGCCGGAAGCGACCGAAGCAACCGCAGCGACCGAGGAGCCCAACGTGCGGTACCGCGCGAACGTGCTCGCGGACAGTGACGAAGAGGACGACGAGGACGAAGACGACGAGACGACCTCGTCCTCCACCTCGAGCGAGTCGAGCACCACCAGCAGCTCCGAGACCTCATCGTCCACCAGCTCGGCGGCGGAGACGACCACGGGGACCGCGTCGAGCACGACGAGCTCCTCGAGCAGCACATCCGAGAGCACCTCGGCAACCGCGATCCTGCACAACCGCACGACGTCGGCGAGCTCCTCGACCAAGTCGTCGACCACCACGCGCACGACCAGCAGCACCCGCTCCGCCTCCACCACCACCGAGGAGGACGAGCGCGAGGGTGACCTCGCCGAGACCGGCACGCCGATGCTCAACCTGATCGTGCTGGCGCTGCTGCTCACGGCAGGCGGCCTCTTCCTCGTGCGCCGTCCGGCGTAATGTCGCGCATCTTCCGCTCCGACGAGGTGGCCGTCGGCGACCGCGTGGTCGTGCGCCAGCGCCGCGGCGAGATGGCCAGCGACGTCATCGGCCACGTCCTCAGCCTCAACCCGCTGGTCATCCGCCCGCAGGAGGTCGGCGGCTTCCCGTCGTTCAAGGACGCGGTCGAGATTCGGGACGTCCACATCATCAAAAAACTGTCGCCGCGCACCGTCCGCAACTCCGACATCCGCGCGATCGAAACCGCCACCGCGCGCGCCTTTCCGGGCCAGGAGCAGCAGCTTATCGACGGCTGGCTCGCCCGCTCCGGTGCCGAAATCGCCGAGCGATCCAACTCCGCCGCCCCCATCGGCCACTCCGCCGCCCTGCAGCCCGTCCCACTCGACGCGCTCCGCGAGTTCTACGCCGAGCGCAACATGCCGGTGCAGCTGCTGGTGCCGGAGCGCATCGGCAAACCGGCGCTGCGCCTCATCGAGGGACACCCGGACCGGTGGGAGCTTGGCGAGGAAATCCTGGTCATGACGGCGCCGTGCGAGGACGCCCCCGCCGAACCCGCGGGCGCGGACTTCCGCGTCGACGACACGCCCGACGCCGAATGGCTCGCCATGTACCACTTCCGGGGCGCCGCGCTGCCGGAAGACGCGGTGCTCGACCTGGCGTCGCACATCGAAGGCCGCATCGCCTTCGCCCGGCTCGAGCGGGGCGGGCGAACCGTCGCCGTCACCCGCGCGACGCTTACAGAGTCCGACGACGGGCGCACCTGGCTCGGCTACTCTGCCGTGGAGGTCCCCGAGGACTGCCGCCGCCAGGGCCTGGGCACCCAACTCACCCGGCAGCTGCTCGCGTGGGGCGCGCAACAGGGCGCCGAGCGCGCCTACCTGCAGACGCGCGTGAGCAACACGGCTGCGCTGGCGATGTACCACAAGCTGGGGTTCCTGGAGCACCACCGGCACCGGTACGCCCGGTCGTTGGGGTGAGTCGGGCGGGGTGGACGTGGCGTCGATAAGCACTGCCCCCGAAAACGCTAAGGTGGTGGGCATGCGAATTGCCACTTGGAACGTCAACTCGGTGCGGACGCGCGCCGATCGCATCGCCGCATTCCTCGAGCGGCAGGACGTGGACGTGCTGACCATGCAGGAGACGAAGACGGCGGACGCCAAGTTCCCCTACTCCACGTTTCAGGCGGCGGGCTACGAAGTCGCGCACGTGGGGCACAACCAGTGGAACGGGGTGGCGATCGCCTCGCGGGTCGGGCTCGAGCACGTGCGCGACCACTTCGAGCGGCAGCCCCGCTTTGCCAAGAAGGGCGAGCCGGAGCTGGAGGCGCGGGCCGTCGGCGCGGACTGCGGCGGCGTCGAGGTGTGGAGCCTGTACGTGCCGAATGGCCGCGAGATCGGCGACCCGCACTACGACTACAAGCTGCAGTTCCTCTACTCGCTGCAGGACACGGTGCGGCCCGGCGACCTGCAGGTGCTCACCGGCGACTTCAACATCGCGCCTCGCGACGAAAACGTGTGGGACATCGACTGGTTCGACGGCAAAACGCACGTCACGGAGCCGGAGCGCGCCGCGTTCCAGATGCTGGAGGAGACGGGGCTGACCCAGATCACGCACGATGACCTCTACTCGTTCTGGGACTACAAGTCAGGCCGCTTCCCGCGCAACGAGGGGATGCTCATTGACTTCCAGCTGGCCACCGCGCCGCTCGCGGCGAAGGCGACCCGCGCCTGGGTGGACGTGGACGAGCGCCGCGGCACCGGCGCCTCCGACCACGCGCCCGTGATCGTGGATTACGACACGCACGGCCTGGACATCGACCAAGTGCGATGACGTTCTCGTTCGACCTCTCGGTCTGGCAGCTCGTTGCCATGACCATTGACTACGCGATCAAGTTCGTCATGATCGGCATCGTGCCGGAGAACCGGCGCCCGGCGTCCGCGAACGCGTGGCTGCTGCTCATCCTCCTGCTGCCCATCGTCGGCCTGCCCCTCTACCTGCTGATGGGCTCGACACTGGTCTCGCGCCGCCGCCACCGCATCCAGCAGCGCGCCACCGCCGCCCTCAACGACATCTACACGCGCACGCCCGACCACCCCGCCGACGCTCGCCTGGCCCCCGACGCGGCGTCGATGATCCGGCTCAACCGCGAGCTCACCGGCTTCCCCGCCGAATACAGCCGCGTCCGCCACACCTGGACCGACTACGAACTAGTCATGCGCCGCCTCGCAACGCTTATCGACGCCGCCACCTCCTACGTCGACGTCGAAATCTACGCCGTGGCGTGGGACCAGACCACCGGCCCCGTCTTCGAGGCGATGGAGCGGGCCGTGCAGCGCGGCGTCCACGTCCGCCTCCTCTTCGACCACATCGGCTCCATGAAGTACCCGCACTTCCGGACCCTGAAGCGCCGGCTCACCGACGCTGGCATCGACTGGCACCTCATGCTGCCCCTCAACCTGCTGCGCGGCCGCTTCCGGCGCCCCGACCTGCGCAACCACCGCAAGCTCGTGGTCATCGACGGCCGCGTCGGCTTCATCGGCTCCCTCAACCTCATCGACCGCGGCTACCTCATGCCCAACCACCGCCGCGCCGGACGCCAGTGGGTGGACACCTTCATCGAGCTCGAGGGCCCCATCGTCGCCTCCATGGAGTCACTCTTCGCCGTCGACTGGTACACCGAATCCGGCGAGCTGATCGACCTCCACACCCCCGCGTCCCTCCCCAGCCCCCACGGCGAGGACGTCAACCTAGTCCAGCTCCTCCCCTCCGGCCCCGGCTACCAGACCGAGCCCAACCTGCGCAGCTTCAACTCCCTCATCCACCACGCCAACGAGCGCCTCATCCTCTGCTCCCCCTATTTCGTCCCCGACGAATCGCTGCTGGAAGCTGTGACCACCGCCTGCTACCGAGGCATCCGCGTCGACCTCCTCGTCGGCGAAAAGGCCGACCAGTTCATGGTCAACCACGCCCAATCCTCCTATTACGAGCAGCTTCTCGACGCAGGCGTGCACATCTGGGAGTTCCCCGCCCCCTACGTGCTGCACACCAAGTTCGCGCTGGCGGATCCGGGGGGTGGTTCTGGTTCTGGGGTTGGGCGGCCGGTGGCCATCGTTGGTTCCTCCAACATGGACATCCGCTCCTTCTCCCTCAACTACGAGTCCAGCCTCTTCGTCGCCGAGGGCAGCCTCCTCCGCGACCTGCACCGCCTCGCCGACACCTACCTATCCGTCTCCAGAGAACTCACCCCGGAGCGATGGAACCGCCGACCCTGGTACCGCCGCTACGTGGACAACGTGATGAAGCTGACCTCCGCGCTGCAGTAGGCGGGGCGCTCGATGACGAGAATGCGTAAAATTTCCGGTTCGCCGCCTACCCAATTCGTCGCGACCTGGGGAAACGCCGCTCCCATGCCTCGGTCCCAGGAAATCTCTCACGCCCACCCCGCAAGACCCCACCAAATAAGCCCCCGACCAGCCGCAACCGGCTGCCCAGGGGCACAAAAACCAAACCTTTACGCGTCGCGCTTGTGCAGCAGCACCACGCCGGCCACCCACGCGACGAGGGCCCAGACGACGAAGATGCCGAGGGAGACGAGCGGGTCGTCGTTCGGCGCCTTCTGGTTGAGCATGAACGCGTTGAGGTCCTTGAACGGCAGGAACCGGTCGACGTGCTCGCCGATCTTGGGGATGACGGGCAGGACTCGCTCCACAAGCAGCATCATGAGCAGCCCGGCGCAGACCGTGACTGCAGTGTTGCGGAGCAGCCAGCCGACGCCTTGGACGAGGACGGCGAGGAGTGCCTCGCCAAGCGGGACAGCCCACAGCGCCCGGTGCACGAACGAGTTGCTGGCCCAGCCGACCGGGTTGTTGTCCACCAGGTCCGCCACCGCGAAGCCGAGGACGAGGCTCACCAACGACACCACGGCGACGAGCACCGCGCCAAGAATCAGCTTGGCCAGGGCGAGCTGCCAGCGCTTCGGCGCGACCCGGAAGTTGGTGGCGGCCATGCCGAACCGGTATTCCGTGGTCACCATCATTGAGGTCTGCACCAGCGTGTACATGGAGAGTACGACGGTGATGACGGCTGCCGTCGTCAATGGCTTCGGGAACGACATCGTGTTGTAGATCCAGCCGGTGAGCGCGGCGTTGAGCAGCGAGAGCACGAGCGCCACGATCGTGCACGCGTAGAACGACGCGGTGGTGCGCAGCTTGGTCCATTCGGCGTTGATCAGATTAAGCACGATTTCCCTCCGGTGCGACGTATTGGGCCTTGTCCATGGTCGAGTGCATGTACGCGTCCTCCAGCGAGGCGCGGCGCTCAGTCAGCTCCGCCAGCTGCACGCCCGCCTCGTGGGCGATGCGGCCGACCTCGTCGCTGGTCAGGTCGGGGATTTCCAGCACTTCGCGCTGCGCACTATCCGCGCCACGCTGCACCCGCGCACCGGCCTGGCCGATTGCGGCGCTCAGGCCCTTCATGTCCGCGACGGTGGCGGTGCGCACGACGGTGGTGACGTTGGAGTTCGACGCGATGAACTCGTGCACCGACGTGTCCGCCACCAGCCGGCCGCGGCCGATGACCACCAGGTTGTCGGCGGTCTGCGCCATTTCGGACAGGATGTGCGAGGACACGAGGATGGTGCGCCCCTCGTCGGCAAGCCGGCGCAGCAGGCTGCGGACCCAGCGGATGCCTTCGGGGTCGAGGCCGTTGACCGGCTCGTCAAGGATGAGGTACTCGGGGTCGCCCAGCAGTGCGGCCGCGATGCCCAGGCGCTGGCCCATGCCGAGCGAGAAGCCGCGGACCTTCTTGTCCGCCACGTCGGTCAGGCCGACCAGTCCGAGGACCTCGTCGACGCGCTGCTTCGACAGCCCCGCCGCCTGCGCCTGCCAGAACAGCGCGTTGCGCGCCGAGCGGTTCGGGTGGATGCCCTTCGCGTCCAGCAAAGCGCCCACGCGGTGGGTGGGGTTGGGGAGGTGCTGGTACAACGTGTCGTCGATAAGCGCACTGCCCGCGGTCGGCGTGTCCAGGCCGAGGATCATCCGCATCGTCGTCGACTTGCCCGATCCGTTTGGGCCGAGAAAGCCGGTGACCACGCCAGGTTTGACGGTGAAGGTGAGGTCATCGACGGCCCGGACCGGACCGTAATGCTTGGTCAGTCCCTGTACTTTAATCATGCGGTTCAGTATGCCCGATAAGGTGATCCAGCGCGGCAGCGAACCCCGGATGGAGGGGCAGCTCGCGGAGCGCGCCCAGCGGAACCCAGCGCAGCTCCTCGCTCTCCTCGTTCGCCGTGACCGGCAGCTGGGCGCCGTCGTCGGTGCGCGCGATGACGGTGGTGTACGCCCAGCCGGGGACCTCAAACGTGATCACTTCCTCGAGCGGGCGCACGCGGTCCGGGTCGATGCCGCACTCCTCCACCGTTTCGCGCAGCGCGGCCTCGCTGGCGGTTTCGTGCGAATCGCGCGCGCCGCCGGGGATGCCCCACGTGTCGCCCTGCGCGGTCCATGCGGCGCGGTGCTGCATCAGGATTGCGTCGCCTGCCTGTAGGAAGAGGCCAGCCGCCCCGAATTTGCCCCAGTACTTTTCACCGTGGGGTCCGATGACCCATCCGTTTCCGTCGCCAAGCATGCCCCCACTGTAGACAGACACGTTATTCTTGGGGAATGAGCCACAACGTGCAGCTGCCCGGCACGGCCCAGGAGGGGGCCGCGCCGACGTCTGATGACGCGTGGCTGGACGAGCTCGAGCGCGTCCCCACCCGCCGCACGTTCGGCGCGATCGTGCGCGACTACGCCACGGGCCCGGCGCGCATGGCCCGGCGCGGCGCGAGCTTCCTCGCCACCACGCCCGGCAAGCTCATCGCGATGATGCTGGTGCTCACGCTCGCCCTGCTGGCGGCGGGCGCGGCGATGAGTAGCTCCATGTCCAAGCGGCAGGACTCGCTGGACACCCTGGTCACGGCCACGGAGCCGATGAGTAACTCGGCGCACCTGCTGTTCACCTCGCTGTCGCAGGCAGACACCGTCGCCACCACCGGCTTTGTCCAGCCGGGCATGCTCACGCAGGAGGAAATGGACCTGTACCTGGGCTCGCTGGACCGCGCGGTCTCCGCCTCCAACGACGTCTTCCGCGGCTCGGTGGAGACGGAGAACGGGCAGGACGGCGCGGAGATCGAGCGCCTGGTCACCTCCATCCAGCGCCAGATCCCCATCTACTCCGCGCTCATGGAGCGCGCCCTGGTGAACCAGCGGATGGGCAACCCGGTGGGCGTCGCGTACATGTCCGAGGCCTCCGGCATCATGCGCGAGCACATGCTTAGCGACGCCGACCGCCTCTACAAACTCACACAACGCCAGGTCGCCCGCGAGATGGCCCGGCTGTCCGCGCCCCAGCTCGTGCCGTTGTCGGGGCTCTTCGCCGCCCTGTTCTTCCTGCTCCTGGCGCAGTGGTGGCTGTGGCGCACGTTCCGGCGCCGCCTCAACCGCGGCTTCCTCGTCGCCACCGCGTCCATGGTGGTGGCGATCCTGTGGGTGGTCGTGTCCAACCTGCAGCTGTGGCAGGCGGGCGTGGTCGGCTTCGCGCGGGCGGCAGAGCCGTGGGAGCAGCTGACGGCCGCGCGTATCGACGCCCAAGAGGCCCGCACCGACGAAACGTTCGCGCTGCTGCGGCGGCAGTCCGTGGCACAGTCCTCGCGCTCCTTTGATTCGACGCACCAGCGGGTGAAGGACGCGCTCGGCGCCGCGGAGAACGCGCTGGACGCGCGCGACACGCCCGCGCTGCGCAACGCGCGGGGCGTGGAAGCGCAGGACGGCCAGGTCCCGGCCGAAGAGACGATCGCCTCCGCCCACGAGTCCCTCAACGAGTGGTCCTCCAACCACGACGCCCTCCTCGCCGCTATTGACGCCGGGCAGTACCAAGAGGCCGTGGTCCTCCTCACCGGCACGGAGCCGGGGGCCGAGAAGGCCGGCGACGTCGGCGCGTCGGCGTACCGCGAACTGGACGCGGACCTACAGGACCTGATCACGCTGTCGCGCGTGTCCACGCGCGAGTACATCACCGCCTCCCTCGACGCGACCCGTCTGGTCTCGGGCGCGGTCGCGCTCCTGTCGCTGCTCGCGGTGGTGTGCATCTGGATTGGTATCCGCCGCAGGATCGGAGAATTCCTGTGAACACTTCCCGCCGCGTCACCGCCGCCGCCACCGCCGCCGCGCTCGCCCTGTCCGCTTGCGCCCCCGCGCCCAAGCCCTCCCCGACCCCGCCGAGCGACCCGGAGCCCACGTACGAGGGCCTCCCGCTGCCGCCGGGCGCGATCCTGGACCCGCCCGGGATCGCACCGGAGGGCGAGTTCGCCACCGCGGACTTCGACTGGCAGGGCTCGCTGCGTCCCCACGACGAGGAGGACGGCATCGGCGGCTCGCTGGAGCAGATCCGCAACCGCGACCGCCTCATCGTGGGCATTGACCAATCGCAGTACCTGTTGTCCTACCGCGATACGTCGGCAGGCGACTTGCGAGGCTTCGAGGTCGACCTCGCCCGCGAGATCGCGGCCGACATCCTCGGCGACCCGGAGAAAGTCGACTTCCGCTTCGTGGAGTCCGCCTCGCGCTCGAAGATGCTGCAGTCCGGTGCGGTGGACGTGGTGATCCGCACCATGTCCCTCACCAAGGAACGCACGCAAAAGGTTTCCTTCTCCACCCCGTACATGATCTCGTACGTGCGCCTGCTCGCCCCGCGCGACCGCGGCATCGAGAGCCTGGATGACCTCGCGGGCATGCGCGTCTGCATTGTCGACGGCACCAATCTGCTCAACCTCGCGCGCACCGTCGCCCCGGAGTCCGAGGTCCTGCGCACCCGATCGTGGTCGGACTGCCTCATGGCCACCCAGCAGTTCCAGGCGGACGCAGTGCTTGCCGACGATGCCATCCTCGCCGGCATGGCCGCTCAGGACCCCCACGCCGAGATCGTCTCGGAGTCGCTGGCCCGGCAGCTCTACGCCGTCGGCGTGCAGAAGGGCCACGACGACCTGGTCCGGGCCGTGAACCACACTATCGAGCGCATCCGCGCCAACGGCACGTGGTCGGCGATGCACCACCGCTGGCTCGGCGGCTCGCTGGCCGAGCCCACCCCGCCGCCCCTGATGTACCGCGAAGAGGAGGAGCAGTGAGCGACCCGACCCCCAAACGCGACCCCGAGGACGCCCCGCCGACCGACGCCGGCCCTGCGACCGAAGCCGTCGCCTTCGACCCATTCGCCGACGACACCGACCCCGGCACCGAGGCCGTGGCGTTCGACCCGTTCGCCGACGATGACGAGGACGAAGACGAGGCAGACTTCTCCGGGCTCGGCGAGATGGCCGGCCTGCTCAAAGACCTCGACGACCTGCGCAAAGGATCGGTGAAGGAGGAGACCTCGTCGCGCTCGCGCAAGCTGGCGCTGGACACATTCCGCGAGCTGCGCGGCACCCGGCGCGACGACCGCACCGTCGCTGACGGCATGGTGAAGCTGCCCTGGGTCGAGCCGACCGAACCGCAGAAGGCGCTCAAAGACCCGCGCACCGCGGAGGTGGAGAAGGGCATCCCCGCCCCGGCCCTGCACCCGGGCGACATCGTCGCCGGCCAGTACGAGATCATGGGCGTGATTGCCCACGGCGGCATGGGCTGGATCTACCTGGCCCAAGACCACAACGTGGCGGAGCGGGTGGTCGTGCTGAAGGGGCTGCACTCGTCGAAAAGCGCTGATGAGGCGGCGGCCGCCGAGGCCGAACGCGAGTTCCTGGCGGACATCACGCACCCGGGGATTGTGAAGATCTTCAACTTCATCGACGACCCCCGCGTGACCAGCGGCTTCATCGTGATGGAGTACGTGGGTGGGCCGTCGCTGCGCACGCGCTGCAACGAGCAGCCCGACCACAAGCTGCCGCCCGACGTGGCGATCGGCTACATGCTCGAGGTGCTGCCGGCGCTGGGGTACCTGCACTCGCGCGGCGTGGTGTACAACGACCTGAAGCCGGACAACATCATCGTCACGGAGGACCAGGTCAAGCTCATCGACCTGGGCGCGGTCTCCGGCATCGGCGCCTACGGTTTTATCTACGGTACGCGCGGCTTCCAGGCGCCCGAGGTGGCCTCGGAGGGGCCGTCCGTCCACTCCGACATCTACACCATCGGGCGCACGCTCGCCGCGCTGGTTGTGGAGTTGCCGCAGGTCGACGGCGTGTACAAGCGCCACATCCCCACCCCCACCGAGGAGCCGTTGTTCCGCCGCTACATCTCGCTCTACCGCGTGATCATGCGCTGCTGCGAGCCCGAGCCGGCGAAGCGCTACAGCTCCGTCCAAGAGCTGCAGGCGCAGTTGCTCGGCGTGCTGCGCGAGATCCTGGCAATTCGCGACGGCCGCACCTTCCCCGCCCAGCAATCCCAGTTCTCGCCGCAACGTACCACCTTCGGCACGAAGCACCTGGTCTTCCGCACCGACCAGCTCATCGACGGCATCACCCGCACCGTCGAAATCACGCCCCAGGAAGTCGTCTCCGCGCTGCCCACCCCGCTGATCAACCGCGACGACGTCGGCGCCGGCATGCTCCAGGGCTCCTCCTACACCGAGCCGCAGGAAACCCTGGAAACGCTGCGCCAGGCGATGCAGACGGACCAGTACCAGCAGTCGCTGGAAATCCCGTTCGGCGTCGTCCGCTCCATGCTGGACCTCGGCCTGACCCAGCAGGCCCAAACGTGGCTGGCCAGCATGAGCTCCCGCCTCGCCGGCAACTGGCGTTTCTACTGGTACTTCGGCGTGGTCAACACCCTGCTCGGCGACTACGCCGCAGCCCAGCGCGACTTCGCCCGCGTCCTCGCCTTCCTCCCTGGCGAGGCCGCCCCCAAGCTCGCCATCGCCGCCGTCAACGAGCTCATGCTCCAACACCTCGGCCTCCACGAGGAGCCATTGCTTAACGACGCCCTCGCGCGCGCCTCCGCCGGCCTCCGCTCCAAACTCGACGACGTGGACCAATCCTTCTTCGAGGACCTCCACGACCGCGGCCTCCTGGACCGGGAGTGGGGCCTGATCACCAACGACCCCGCCATGCTGCGCTTCCACTCCATGCGCCTCTACGCCCTGGTCTGGGTGACCAACCCCACCACGGTGTCCTCCGCCTTCGGCCTAGCCCGCCAGCTCATGAACGAGGGCGAGGTCGAACTCGCCGTCGCCGCCCTGGACAAGGTGCCCAACTCGTCGCGCCACAACCGGATGGCCCAGCTCACCGCCATCCTCTGCCTCGTCTCCCGCGACCTGACCGAGTCCCGCATCCGCCGCGCCGCCCGCCGCCTGGACCAGATCCCCAACACCGAGCCGCGCTTCCTGCAGATCAAGGTGTTTGTCCTCCGCGCCGCGCTGACCTACCTCCGCGCCAACAACCTGCGCCGCGCCGACTCCACGATGCCGCTCTTCGAGTACACGTTCAGCCTCCGCGGACTCCGCCGCGGCCTGGCGATCACGCTGCGGGAACAGGCCCGCGTCGCCCCGTACGCCAGGCACCGGTTCGCCCTGGTGGACATGGCCAACAAGGTCCGGCCCGCGACCTGGTTCTAGGCGGGGCCGGGTGCGGGCGGACGAGCGGGCGGGGGCCGGGTGCCCCTCTTCCTTGCTACTTGACGAGATCAGGGTGACGAGGGTACGAGAGTTTCGTCGCATCCTCGTCATCGTGATTTCGTCATCTAGGCCGCAGCTCGCACGTTTCCACACCACGCCGGCCGGCGGCTGCTACATTGGCAGCTAGTGGCGATCGGGGGGATCGCGCCAACAGATCGGGGGAACACCAATGGATAAACGTGCGCTCATCGGCCATCTCATCCGGCCTGGAAGTGCAGACGAGCTCGCCTGCACGAAGCTGTCCGCAACCAAGTTCATCGCCACATCGGTGTGGCAGCAGCTCAAGCCCCACGAGCAGGAGTTTCTCCGCACGTACGCGGTTGGCGCGGCGGCGCAGACGGCCGTGCTGGTGGGGCGCTCAGCCGCCGTGGTGAGCGGCATCTGGGTCCTGCCCGACCGGCACGCGCCGGTCACGTTGTCCTACCCGGAGCAGGCGGTGCCGGGGAAGGCGTCGTGGCCGAAAAGGGTGCAGTATCGGCGCCTGCGCATCCCGGAGGCGGACCGCTACGCCTTCACCCTGGAGCGCGACACCGTCCAGGTCACCACAGCGGCGCGCACGGCGGTGGACATCGCGCGGTTGTACGGGGTCCGGCACGGGGTGGTGGCGATGGATTCCCTCTTCTACCAGGTGGAACGCAAGGACCACCACCGGGTGTTGGCGGAGTTGGAGGAGGTGGTGGACAGGCTCGTCGGTAAGCAAGGCATCGCCCACGCGCGCAAGGCCCTGGCCTGGTGCTCGAGGAAGTCGCAGTCGCCGTACGAGTCGCTGCTGCGGGTGGTGCTGCGCGAGCGCGGGATCGAGGTGGCGGAGCAAATGTGGATTGGGCAGTTCGTGCGGCCGGACCTGCTGTGGGGACAGCTGATCATCGAGGTCGACGGCGACGCAAAGTTCGCGGCGAACGGCCAGGTCGCGGCGCTCGAGCAGCTCGAGCGCGAGAACTGGCTCCGGCTGCAGCACTACGAGGTCGTGCGCGTGACTCCGCGCGAGCTGCTGCGCGATGAGGCAGGCGTCGTGCAGCAGATCCTGGAGCTCAAGGAGCATTCGTCGCTTCTCGACGCCCCACTCACCCCCGCCACCTCGTCCCGGCCCCAAGCGGGCGTGGACTGGCGGCGGCGCAAGGCGGGGTAGGCGCTACAGCCGACCGCTACAGCAGCCCGGCCTGCGCCGCGACGCCCGCGCCAATCCCCAGCGCCGCGAGCAGCGCAAGGACCACGGCGATCGCGATGCCGGTCGAGCTCGAACCGCCCGCAGGCGAAGCAGTAGCCGCCGGAGCCGGCTCAACAGGTGACGCAGGCTCAACAGGCGACGCGGGCGCCAGGTCGGTGACGCCCGGCGCGCGGGTCGGGGTGGGCAGGGCGGAGTTGGGGCGCGTCGGCACGGGCGTCGCGGTCGACGCGCCCGAGCCAGAGCCAGCACCCGAGCCCGAGCCGGGCCCGAGGAGCGCGGCTTGCGCGTCGGCGAGCAGTGGGGACCGGGTGCGCTGGAGTTCGTCGATAAGCGACTGCATCTGCGCCTTCGTGTAGGTGAGCACGGAAAAGTCCTGGGTCTCGTCGGCGACGAGGCGGCCGTCCTCGTTGTAGACGCGGAACTGGATGGGCATGGTGGCGTCGCGGTAGCCGGCGGTCTGGGCGATGGGGACGGTGACGGTGCGCTTGGAGTCGCTCGACAGGGCGGAGGCGACCTGCACGGTGTCGGACCACTCGCCGCCCGGGTAGGACGCCTGCACGCGGAAGCGGTGCGGCGCACTGCCCAGGTTGGACAGCTCGACGCGCACGGTGGAGTCGCTGCGGTTGGTCACGATGACGTTGGGCGCGTCCGGGTCGTTGAGCACGCGGAAGCCGGCCTTGCCGTTGTTTTGCTCGGCGGCGTGCTTCTCCAGGTCGCGCACGGTCACGTCGGCGCGGTGCGACGTCTCTTCCCCACCCGCCGTGCTCGTGCCGGCGGTGCCTTGGGCGGTGCCGATACGCCCGTTGACCAGCTCGATGTGGTCCCAGTCCGGCGCGATGTCGTAGTCGCCGTCGTAGCAGGTCACGGAGCCGTCGGTGCAGGCGCGCGGCAGCGGCGCGGCGGCGTCGGGGCGCGCCTCGGTGTCCGAGTAGTCGAAGTAGGCGAACTGGTAGAGGTAGTTCATCACGGACCTGTAGTTGGGCACGTAGTCCGAATCCGGGTGCGCCACGTTGTACGCGCCCGAGTGCGTGAGCCCCAGGTTATGGCCGTATTCGTGCAGGATGCTGTTGCGCAGCTGCTCCTGCGACGTCATCAGCTCGTTTTTGGACACGAAGAACGCGCCGTCGCGCACCAGCCCGGTCCCGGAGGAGAGGTCACCGGGCGCCTGCTGCCCGCCGATCACGCCGACTCGGAACACGCCCGCGCGGTCCCCCAGCAGCCGGTCGCGTTCGGCCAGGAGTTTCGCCGCGTAGGGCATGCTTGTCGACGCCCCTCCGAAGTAGTACTCCGCGTAGTCCTCAGTGGGGCCACCGTGAAAGTCGGTGTAGGCGGGGATGTTGGTGTAGTAGGCGCCGGCGTCGATAAGCAAATTGATGCCCTGGCGGTCAAACACCTCGACGAGCTGGTTCAGGGTGGCTCGCGAAGGCCGGTAGGTGTTCGTGTTCGCGCGCGAGCAGGCGGTGAAGGCGGCGAAGTCGGCCGGTGTGGGCGCGTAAGCGCGGCGGGTGGCGCAGCCCAGCGTCTCCCACTCGGACTTCATCCAGTTGAGCTGGAGGAGCAGGTCGGGCCGGTTGGGGTCCAGGCCCCACGCGTTGAGGGGGAACTCGGTGCCGTCGGCGGTGGTGAAGCCCTGCGCCTCGAAGACGTCGGGGAAGCCGTCGCCGTCCGTGTCGTTGAGGCGGTCGTCCGCGGTGCCGGTGAGCGTGGCGCGGGCATGCAGCGACTCGCCGGGGGCGACGGTGCCGGCGAAGCGGCCGGCCTGGTAGCGGGCGTCCGTGCTTTCCGGGCCTTCCGTGCCTTCCGGGCTTCCCGGACCCGCGAGGGCCGCGAGCGCGGCATCACGGTCGGCGCCGGTGCCGATACGCTGCGACCCCGCCAAATCCAGGCGCAGCTGGTAAGCCTCACCGATGTGCAGGTCGAGCGCGTCGCCGTCGCGGTCGGCGGTGACGGCGAAGTCGCTGTCCAGGGTGCCGTGGGCGAGGTCCACGCTCAGCTCGCGCGGGTCCTGCGCCAGGTTGCGCAGCTGCACATCCACCTCCACCGAGTCCGCCGAGACGCGGAAGGTGCGCACCATCTCCACCTGGGCGCGGTCGTCGCGGTGGGTGAGCGTGACGGTCTCGGCAGCTCCACCCGTGCCACCGGCGCCTTCGGTGACCTCGGTGTCGTCGCCGGCGTACGAGACCTGGGTGCCGGCGGCGGTGGCGTCGATAGACAGCGCGTCCTGCAGCACGTGCACCGTTTGGTTGGGGTGGTTGAAGGTAAGCCAGGACACGCGCCCCTTATTCACGTCCACGGTGTGGAACCCGCTCGGCGCGCCCGTGGTGAGCTGGACGGCAAACCGGCTCTGCGTGATGTCCGCGGCTGCCGGGCCGGGGGTGCCGGCGCATGCGAGCGCGACGGCGGTCAGCGCGGCGACGGCGGCGCGGGCGGGCCTGAGGCGCATCGGTTCCCCTTTCTGTGCGGAAGGCGGAGCGGCGGTCTAGCGGGGCGGGAAGGCCAGGAAGGTGCGGAAGAACTCGCGGTTCTCGTACAGGCCGAACCCGACAGCGCCTGCGCTGGCGAGGATACCCAGCGCGAGCGCGACGAGCTTCCCAACCGCGGAAGCACCCTCGCCCTGCGCCTGCGCCGTCACGTCCGCCGGAAGCACCGTGACGGTGGCGTAGGCCGTGGCCTGCGTGGAGTCGGCGAAGGTCACGCGCACCGGGACGCGGCGCGGGCCCGGGGTCGCGTCGGTGGTGGCGGTGGCGGTGAGAGCCCCTGACGTGGCGTCGATACGCGTGGAGAGCCCCTCGACCTTCTCAACCAGGGAGAACTGTGCGGCCGCGAACGCGGGGCTGAGCGTCACGGAGTCGCCGGGGCGGACCTCCGCGGCGCCGTACTCGGTGGGCTGCGCGCCGGCCATCGCATCGACCGCGGTCGCTCGAACCCCCACCAGCCGCTGCGAGCCATCCGGGAACGTGACCACGACCGGGACCTCGGCGCCGTCGCCCGCGTTCGCGCTCTCCGGGGCGGCGACGGTGAGCGCGCCAGTGGTGGGGTCGACGCTGCTGGGCCACGGCGAGCCCGAGTACTCGGCGGCGAGCGCGAAGGTGGTGCCCGCCGGCGCGCCTGTGACCTGGGCGGTCACGGCATCCGCGCCGACCGGGACCGCGACGGACGGCCACCGCACGTCGGCGTGGCGCGCCTGCGAGTCCGTGGTCACGGTCGCGCTCAGCTGGGTTGCGGATCCGTCCGGGAACGCCGCGCGCACGCCCAAGGTGTACGAGGTGTCCGCGGGGGCGTCATCAGGCAGTTTCGCGGTGATCACGCCTGTCGACGGCTCCACGTCAAGCTGCACCGGCGTCGCGCCCGCAGCGGCGAAAGCCACGCCCTCGGGCACCGCGCCGCGCGGGGCGATGGTGATGGTGCCGTCGGCGGCCGCGTAGGCGTCGTCGTAACGCAGCTCCGTGGCCTGCGCCATCGAGGCGGTGCGCCGCGCCGCGACGTGCACGGGCACGGTCTCCTCCGACCCGTCCGCGTACGACACGTGCACGTTTACGTCCAGGTCAGCCGGTGTCTCGGGAGCGGTGGCCTCGACGCGGCCGGTCCGCGCGTCCACGCGCACGTCCCACCCGTGCAGGTCCGCGGCGGGGTCCAGGCTGAACTCCGTTTCCGCCGGCAGGTCCCGCGCGGTCTGCGCCACGGTGGCGGTCTCCCCCGCGCCTGCCGCGCGTTCCGCCTGGTAGGCAGGGGTGTACAGCTCCGCGTCGCGCGCCTTGAGCACCTCGAAGCGCGCCACGGTCCCCTCGCTCGACCCGTCGGGGTACACCACTTTCACGGGCACCAGTTTCGCCTTGCCCACCTGCGCGTCCAGCGGCGGAGCGTACGTAATTGCACCATGCCTATCGACGCTCACCCCATCCCCCTCAACCTCAAACCTCGTCCCCTCCGGCAACGGCTGGTTATCAAATTCGGAGGAGCGGACCGTAAAGGTGGCTCGCGGTGGCAGCGACTGCACACTGCCACTGGCGCGGGCGTAGGCAACTGCGTAGGTGGGCGTGTAGCGCTCGGCGTCGTTCGCCGCCTCCACAACCCGGACGTGGATGGTGTCCGTCTCCCCGTTGCTCGTGCGCACCCGCACCGGGTACTCGCCGGGCGCAACGTCGCGCGACGGGCTCGCGTACACCTGGCCGCCCCGGAAGACGGTGACCCAGTCCGGCGCGCCCGCCTCCGCAGTGACCACGGCGGAGCGCTCGCTGCGCACCGGGTCGACCGCGTTTTCCGCGCCCGCCGCGACGGTGAACTCGTCCCACTCGAACTGGTCGATCTCCTCCGGGCCCGCGGGGTCGACGGGGGCGGTGGGCCTTTCCGCCTGTGCGGAGGTTTTGGCGGTCGGTTCCGCAGCAGTCGTCACGGTGGGCTCCGCAGATTCTTCCGCCTGCGCGGAATTTTCCACGCTCGTCACGCCGGCAGTCGTCGCAGTGGGCTCCGCTGGCTTTTCCGCCTGTGCGGAAGTTTTTGCGGTCGTTTCCGCAGACTCCGGCGTCAAAGTTTCCGCCTGTGCGGAAGTTTCCGCACTCGTCACCCCTGCAGTCGTCACGGTGGGCTCCGCAGAATCTTCCGCCTGCGCGGAATTTTTGGTGGTAGGCTCCGCAGACTCCAGCGCAGAAGATTCCGCCTGTGCGGAAGTTTCCGCACTCGTCACCCCTGCAGTCGTCACGGTGGGCTCCGCAGAATCTTCCGCCTGCGCGGAATTTTTGGTGGTAGGCTCTGCGGATTCTTCCGCCTGTGCGGAAGTTTTGGCGGTCGCATCCGCAGACTCCGGCGCAGAAGTTGCAGAAGATTCCGCCTGTGCGGAAGTTTCCGCACTCGGCTCCCCCGCCACAACCAGGTCGAAGGTGTCGACGAGCCGCTCTCCGTCGTCAGTGATGAGGTCGACGGTCACGCTCGAGGTGCCCGGCTCCTCCGGGGTGCCCTCGATGACGCTGTCCTCGCCGTTGAACTCCACACCGTCGGGCAGGCCGGAGACTTCGACGGATGCGGCGTTGTCGGCGGAAATCGTGATGCGGATGGGCTCGCCAGCGGCAACCGGTTCCGCCGGTGAATCCGCCAGCTCAGCTTCCAGCGGCTCCAGGTCGGACGGGTCGCGGAAAGTGATGGTGAATTCGGTTTCCAGCGGGCCGGCGGCGTTTTCCACCGGCTCGCCTTGGCGGTCGACCACGCGCAGGGTCACCGGGTACTCGCCCGTGCCCTCGGGCCGTCCGTTGACGTAGAAGTACTGGCTGCGCTTGAGACCGGGGGCCTGGATGGTGGTCCACAGCCCGTCGGGAAGCCCGTCGAGCACCAGCTTGGAGCCGAGCGGCACATTCACCGCTCGCAGGTAGAGGGGCAGGATGAGGCGTCCGGACCAGTAGGTCTTGTCACCGGGGGCGATGAGGTAGGGCTCGTCGGCTAGTTCCACGTGTGCGGAAAATTCGCCGGAGGTGCCGTCCGCAAACGTCACTTGGACGGGGACGTCGAACTCGTCGGTCGCGCCCTCGGTGAATGGGGTGGGTGGTTGGGCGGTGATCGCGCCGGCGTCGTCAAGCTCGATGCTCCAGCCCCCGGGGACCTCGAACCCCTCGCTGAGTGCCCAGGATGTGGGCTCGGCCGCGCGGCCGAACAGGCCGAGTGCGCGCACGGAGGCGGGTGCGGTGGCGGACTCGCCGAATGCGGGACGCAGTGTGTCCCAGTGCACGGTCGTGCGGGGCGCGGCGTGGGCGACGGGTAGGGCTTGAGGCGCGGCGATGGGTAGGACGCCCGAGAGCGCGAGTGTGAGTCCGAATGCGCACGCGGCGAGCGAGGTGCCCCGACGACGTGACGAGCTGTGCGTGCCCATGGCCGCTCCTCCTGTGTTTGCCCGCGCACTGCGGGGACCGACCGCTTTCCTGGAAAACGTTATGGATGTTCCAGGAAAAGCCTACGTGCCCTTCACTTTACCGGCAGGGTTTTGCGATGCAAGAAGCCGCGACCCAACGCGGGGCCGCGGCTTCAGTGGAGGGACGATTTACGCCATCTGCTTCGCAATCGCGGATGCCTTCTGCGCGATCGCCAGCTCCTCGTTGGTGGGGACCACCAGGACCTTCACCTTGGAGTCGTCGGTGGAGATGATGCGCGGGCCGTCGTTAGGCTGCGCGTTGCGCTCCGGGTCGACCTTGATGCCGTACATTTCCATGTTGTCCAGAGCGTCCATGCGGACGTGCTGGTCGTTCTCGCCCACGCCGGCGGTGAACGTGATCGCGTCGACGCGGCCGAGGGCGATCATGTAGGAGCCGATGTAGCGGCGCAGCTGGTGGATGTACACGTTGTACGCCAGCCAGGCGTCGCCGTTCTCCTCGTCGATCATCGTGCGCAGCTCGCGGAAGTCGTTCACGCCGGACAGGCCCTTCACACCGGACTGGCGGTTGAGCAGGTTATCAATCTCGTCGATGCTCATGTTGCCCTGGCGGACCAGGTGGAAGATGATGCCCGGGTCGATGTCGCCGGAGCGGGTGCCCATGACCAGGCCGGCCAGCGGGGTAAGGCCCATCGACGTGTCGATCGCGTGGCCGTTTTCCACTGCGGAGCAGGACGCGCCGTTGCCCAGGTGCAGGACGATCTGGCGGGTGTGCAGCGGGTCGCGCTCGATCAGGGCGGGGACCTGCTCGGAGACGAACTCGTGGGAGGTGCCGTGGAAGCCGTAGCGGCGGATCTGGTTCTTCTCTGCAATCTCCGCGTTGATGGCGTAGAGCGCGGCGGCCGGCGGCAGGTTGCGGAAGAAGCCGGTATCAAACACGGCGACGTGCGGGATGTCCGGCAGCAGCTCGCGGGCGACCTCGATGCCGTCGATGTTGGCCGGGTTGTGCAGCGGGGCGAGCGGGATGAGGTCACGGATCATCTCCACGACCTGGTCCACGATCAGCTCCGGCTGGGAGAAGACCATGCCGCCGTGGACAACACGGTGGCCGACAGCCCGGATGTCAATCTGGGTCGGGCCGATGCCCTTCGCCTCCAGCAGGCCGAAGCTCTCTTCCAGGCCCACCTTGTGGTTGGGGATGGCGCGCTGCACCACGTACTTCTGACCGTTGTGCTTGATGGTGATGCGGCCCTGCGGCTCGCCGATCTGCTCGACCAGGCCGGACACGAACGGGTCGTCCGAGGCGCTGGATTCCGGGTCCACGACCTGGAACTTGATGGAGGACGAGCCAGAGTTAATAACCAGTGCGTATGCCATTTACTTTGCTCCTGCCTGGATAGCGGTGATTGCGACGGTGTTGACGATGTCCGGCACGGTCGCGCCTCGGGACAGGTCGTTGACCGGCTTGTTCAGGCCCTGCAGCACGGGGCCGACGGCGAGGGCGCCGCCGGTGCGCTGCGCGATCTTGTAACCCGCGTTGCCCGCCTCCAGGTCGGGGAAGATGAACACGTTTGCCTGGCCCGCCACCGGGGAGTCCGGAGCCTTCTTCTTGCCCACGCCTGGGTCGCACGCTGCGTCGAACTGCAGCGGGCCGTCCACGACCAGGTCCGCGTCCGCGGCCTTGGCAGCTTCGAGCGCGGCGACGGCACGGTCTACGTCCGGGCCCGAGCCGGAGGTGCCGGTGGAGTAGGACAGCAGCGCGACCTTCGGGTCGATGCCAAACTGCGAAGCGGTCTTCGCGGAGACCGCAGCGATCTCGCCGATCTGCTCCGCGGTCGGGTTCGGGTTCACGGCGCAGTCGCCGAATGCCCAGAGGCGGCCACGCATGACCATCAGGAAGATGGAGGAGACCACGGATGCGCCCGGGGCCGTCTTGATGATCTGGAAGGAGGGCTTAATGGTGTGCGCCGTGGTGTGCGCGGCACCGGAAACCATGCCGTCCGCCATGCCCTTGTGCACCATCATCGTGGCGAAGTAAGAGATGTCCTCCATCGTCTCCCGAGCCTGCTCGAGCGTGATGCCCTTCTTCTTGCGCAGCTCCGCAAAATCAGCTGCGAACTCCTCGCGCAGCTCGGACTCGAGGTGGTTGATCACCTGTGCCTTGGACAGGTCAAGGCCCTGCTCGTTCGCGCGGCGCTCAATGTCCACCGGGTCACCCAGGATGGTCAGCTTCGCCACATCCTTGGCCAGCAGCTGGTGCGCGGCCTGCAGGATGCGGTCATCGTCACCCTCGGGCAGCACAATGTGTGCCTGCTTCTCCTTTGCGCGACCAATCAGCCAAGACTCAAACACCTCGGCGCTCATCACGGGCTCAGCCGCCGCGTCCACCTTCAGGGAGTCCGCGTCAAGGGCCCCTTGCTTCACGACGCCCGCGAGCACCGCCCCCTTCTCACCCAGCACACCCTCAACGTGCCCGGTCTTCTCCGGAGTCGGGGTCACCAGCACGACCGGGACACCGTACGCAGCGGCGACCTCCGCGTCGAAGGTGTAGTCGCCGCTGCCCAGGATGAGCGCGTCGCCGTCCGCGAGCAGCTCCTGCGCGTACGCCTCGGCGAGGGTCTCGCCCTCGACGCGCGCGGGACGCACATTCAACTGAGCCGCGAGCGCGTCAACGTCGACGTCTTCCAGCGTGCAGTTGGCCGCGGTAAGAAGCAGGGAGTGGCCTTGAGCCATGGGTTCCGCCTTTCGTGTCCAGGCGTTTCACGGCCTGGTTCGAGATGCCAGTAAACGCGATCCATTGTACCGGTAAAGGTAAGACTAGTCGGCTCCGAGCTACCCGCGTTTGAGTGTGGTTGCGAGCACTCCCCTCCCCCTGCAGACGCAAAAGCACCGGCGCACCACCCCTACCTGTGGGGCGTTGCGCCGGTGCGGTGCTTACGCGGTGTTAACCGCGTTGGGGATGGCTACTTGGAGGAGCCATCCAGCTTGACGGAGCTACCACCAAGACCACCAGGAGCACAGTTGTCATAGATGATCGTGCCAGCAATGATGCCAGCAGCAATCACAGCGATACCGGCACCAACAGAAGCCAGGTCGAAGCCTGCCTTACGCAGCTGCTCATTCATCTGAGACAGTGCCTGCGCAGTCTGCGGGTTGAACATACCCAGGTTCTGCTGGATCTGCGCATTCGCACCCTCCAGATCCTTCGAGACGTTCTCGACAAACTCAGAGACACCCGGGATGGACATCTGCGTTGCCAGACCGATCGGGATCAGCGCCAGCAGCGGCAGACCGAAGCCCACAGCAGAAGCCGCACACTTACCCTTATCAATCGCCGGCTCCTGCGGGGCCGGAGTACCAGTCGGACCGGTCGGCTTCGACGGCTCATCCGCCTTAACCGTCGTGGTGACCGTATCGATGGCCTTGCCATCCTTATCCTTGATGGTCGCCGTGATCTTCTCACCCGGCTTCGCATCATCATTGGCAGTGATGACCAGGTTGCCCTTGCCATCAATCTCAGCCTTGCCCGGACCCTTGGCCTCAACGGTGGTACCATCCGGCACCTTGCCGCCCGTGTTCGGAACAGTCACGGAACCACCCGGAACAACAGCGTCAGACTTATCGTCGGTCTCCCAATCCGGGTTCTCAACCGGCGTCGACGGCTCACCAGAGCCATCCTTCGGCTTAGACGTCTCATCGAACGGGTTCGAGTCGTTCTCAGCCTCTTCCTTGTTGGAAACACCGTCGCCGTCTGCGTCACCGGTCGGATCCAGGATGGACTTGCCATCCTTACCAACCAGCTCAAACTTCGCGTCAGCGGAGTCCTTCGAGCCATCCTTGTACTCGAAGTCAACGCCCACATTCGGCTCAGCAACCGGCGTCAGCGCCTCAACCAGCTTGTCCCAATCAGTCTGACCAAGCTGCTCGAACTGCTTCGCCAGATCCTCGTTGGACGGAGCCTGCGCAGTCACAGTGCCGTCCTCAGCACCAGTGAACTTCCAATCGGTCGCACCCTCCGGAGCATTCACCGTGATCTTGGTACCGTCCGGAACCGGCTTGTCACCAAACGGCTTCTCCGAAGCCACGGACTCACCCGGCTTGACCTGCTTCGCAGCATCGCCGTAGGACGGATCCTCAACGCTTGCCGTGGTGGTCTTGTTGTTGTCGTCCTTACCCTTGGTGTGGCCGTCAACCGGAACCTCAACCGTGGTCTTACCACCATCCAGATCCGGATCCTCAATGGTCACCGTAATCGGACCATCAACGTCCTCGCCCGGAGTGACCACAACATCACCGGTCTCCGGATCAACCTCAACCGGAATGTTCTTGCCATCCTTATCGGTAGCAGACGGCTTCGTATCCTCATCCGGATTCTTCACCGTCACACCAGTCGACTGTTTCTCATCAGACGCCTGAACCGGCTTCGGCTTTTCCGGGACCTCAACCGTGGTCTTCGGCGCAGTGATCTTCACATCAATCGGATCACCAACCGGCTTGCCGTCCTTGTCCTTGACAACAACCGTGCCATCCTGCGCCTTAGTACCCTCCGGCACCTTCACCGTGATGTCACCGGTGTTCGGATCAACCTCAACCGTCGCATCCTTAATCGGGTTACCGTCCTTATCCAGGACCTCACCAGTCATGCCATCAGTCGGATCCTTGACCTTGTCATCCAAGGTCTTCTCCGAACCATCAGCCGGAACCTCATCCTTATCAGCACCAGCAGTAATCGACGGAGCAGGGACATCGGTCTTCGGCTCGGTGATCTTCACATCAACCTTGCCGACCTCGTTGCCATCCTTGTCCTTGACAACAACCGTGCCATCCTGCGCCTTAGTACCCTCCGGCACCTTCACCGTGATGTCACCGGTGTTCGGATCAACCTCAACCGTCGCATCCTTAATCGGGTTACCGTCCTTATCCA
>NZ_CAMPQC010000011.1:0-3698 GCF_946902955.1 Corynebacterium sp. Marseille-P8863
CACCAGTCATGCCATCAGTCGGATCCTTGACCTTGTCATCCAAGGTCTTCTCCGAACCATCAGCCGGAACCTCATCCTTATCAGCACCAGCAGTAATCGACGGAGCAGGGACATCGGTCTTCGGCTCAACCTTGAGGGTCACCTTGTCGGTGTGGCCCTTGCGCACAGTATCAAAGACCGGGTTCCCGTCAGCGTCCTCAACCGGGTTACCCTCGGCGTCGACCTGCGGCTTCTGCCAATCGTAGGTGATGGAGACGTTGTCCAGGACATCATCGGCAGTCAGCTCAGTCGGAATACCGGAGATCTTGCCGTCGGCAAACGTCAGACCCGCTGGGAGACCGTCAACCTGGATGTTGGTCGGGGTAACGCCCTCCGGCAGACCCTGGATCTTCTCTGCAACATCAACCGGACCATACTCCTGGTTCAACGTTGCCGCACCGAGCGGAGCATCAGTGATGGTGACCGGGAGGTTGTACTTCTGATCGAAGGATTGGGTCTTCCCAGAATCCGGATCAGTGATCGTGATCGACTCCGTCACCGGCACCTGGAAAGTACCCGCCTTAGTCGGCGTGCCCGACAGCGTGCCGTCCTTAGCCAGAGTCAGACCATCAGGATGATTCTCAGCCTGGAACTTAGACGTCGCGTTCTCGGGAAGAGTGGTCTCAATCTTGTTGCTGTACTTATCACCAACAGAGCCAGGCTCAATGGACTTGGAAGACACAACGAAAGAGTCCGACGCTACGACGTTGCCATCAACCTCGAGCTCCACACGGATAGTCTGCGGTTCTTCGATATCTTCCGGAATATCGAACGAGCATGCTTCAGCACCGGCCGTATCAGTCAAACCGTCACAAGCCTTAAGCTCACGACCACGCTCGTCGCGCCAGACGACGCGAACCGGGTTGGTCTCGTCGAAGATACGGGTAACGTCGATGTCAGCCTTCTGGCCGGGCAGAGCAACACCGCTAGCGTCCTCACCGTCAAGCTTCACGATATTAATCTCATCGACAAAGCGAACCGCAACAGGCAGGTGAGCGTTATACCAACCAGGACGTCCCAGGGGGTTCTTAACCGCACCAGTATATTTCTGGTTCAAAGGCTGGAAAAGGTTCGCACCGTGGGTGCCGTAAGCTGGCTTCCAGTTACCTTCGGGATCCTGAACGAACTGGTAAGCATACTTCACTGCCTCTTCATTCTCCGTGTCAAAGTGAGCACGGTAGAAGCCGTCCTTATTCGTCTCATTAACGACCGTCTGCGCAATGAACTTCTTACGGTTGGCGTCGTTCTCAAACAATTCACGAATCTTGTCTGCACGCACGTCAGGCCGCTCGCGGTCAAACTTCTTCACGGCTTGGAGGCCTTCATCAGTCAAAATCGTAGAAACGACCTTGTAGCCTTCAACGAACCGCTCACCGGCAGACGTCGGAAATGTGAGGTGCCCACGCTGCTGCTCGGATTCCAGCCACACACGACCCTCAATATAGAACTGGTTCGGATCGTCACGGCTGTCCGGAGCGACATCGTAGCCGTCAGTGTCAATCTTCCACTCGCTAGGATCAGCCGTCATGTACGGCGCAGGCGCTTCGACAACATCAAGAGCAGTACGCGACATATACTGGCCCGCAAGACCAAACGCACCATTCGGCTCGGCACCGGTCGGACCGTAAAAACCGGGGAAACGACCAGGCCACTGGTATACCTGCTGCAATGGCTGACCAGCGCGACCAGTCTGCCCCTCAGCAAGCCAAATGCGCGCCTTGGCGGCGTAACGGTAAGTGTGCACCTTACCGTTTTCATCAGTCCAAGATCCCGGAGCGAAAACGAAAGTACCCGGGCCAGACGTTTCTCCATCCCCGCCATACTCCAAGAAGTGGGTCTTCGCCGAGTACACCGGGCTGACCGCGCCGTCGTCATCAATCCATTGGAACAGCACCGTTGTGCCATCCGGCACGTGCGCCTTACCATCGTTTTCGGAGGTCTGAGTGTTCTGCCCCGCCATCAGGTATACGTGACCGTTATACACTGGAGCACCGTTGACCTTCTTCAGGTCACTACCGCTGGTGACATCGCCGCTTGCAATCGCGTCAGCGTCGATAGGGTTATTCCCGGAGGAGCCCGGCGTAGACGCATCAGGGACAGTCTGCGCCTGTGCAGCCACTGCAGTCTGTGGAGCTGCGATCGGGTGTGCGAACGGAGCAACCAGCGCGAGGGAAAGCGCCGCGGCCGCGATTGAGGTCCCGCGACGGCGGGAGAAGTTGTGCTTCTTCATAAGATGAAATCTTCCTTCCGCGAAGATGTTCTGGACAAACGGGAAAGTCCGGAGGTGCGTGGCTGCCAGCACCTACGTAAGGCGATAGCAGGAACGTCCACGCCGACTTTCACACTTGTCAATCTAGTGACGCTGGCCTGTCACTCGCCGCAACGTTTTCGGCGCACTCCAATCCTGATAAGAAACAAGGAAATTGGACGTTCGACTGGGCAGGTGTGGCGTCGATAGACGTTGGCCTGCGGGTTTGTGCGCTACTGAGGTGTGAAGGATGGTTGCGAACGCGAAGTACAGCCATGAAATTCGATCTATACGTAAGAAGTCACGACGGGAGCGTTAGGCCGATACTTCAGCGTATCGGTACCCGATGCGTTGGCGCCGATCCACCCCTGAGGAACAGGCGATCGGGGATGAGCACTCGCAAAACATTTATGCAGGCCATTTTCCCAGGTAATGAAAGTGATAGCGGTATCGATACAAGAACGTCTTCACGAGCGTACAAGATTCTTGAGCGATTGAGCGCCAATTAATTCTTGCTAAGAGTTTGCGCATGAGGTATTTTGCACCCCCGAAACGGGTGGACGGCTCACAGAAAACTGGCGAGGTCGTTCAAGTTGCAATGCGCGCGAGGTGTGAGGGAACACGAAAGCGCCCGCCCCGATCCCCGTGCGGGGAGCAGAGCGGGCGCGGTGCTTACGCGGTGTTAACCGCGTTCGGGATGGCTACTTCGAGGAACCATCCAGCTTGACGGAGCTACCGCCAAGACCACCAGGAGCACAGTTGTCGTAGATGACCGTGCCGGCGATGATGCCTGCGACGATCACTGCAAAGCCTGCGCCGACGGTGGCCAGGTCGAAACCTGCCTTACGCAGCTGCTCATTCATCTGCGACAGTGCCTGCGCAGTCTGCGGGTTGAACATACCCAGGTTCTGCTGGATCTGCGCATTCGCACGCTCCAGATCCTTCGAAACGTTCTCGACAAAGTCAGAGATACCCGGGATGGACACCTGCGTCGCCAAACCAACCGGAATCAGCGCCAGCAGCGGCAAACCAAAGCCCACAGCAGAAGCCGCACACTTACCCGGATCAGCCGGACCCTGCGGAGCCGGTGTGGTGGTAGACGGGTCCTCGGATGGCGTGGAGTTCTTAACCTTGGTGGGGTTGGTGCCAGCCTTGACCTCGTCACCATCATTGACGCCGTCACCGTCGGTATCAGCCTCATTCGGGTTGGTACCAATCTCAATCTCAGTGCGATCAGTCAGACCATCACCATCGGAGTCAGCCTTGGTCGGATCCGTCGGCTCGTTGTCATACTTACCGTTCTCGGAACCATCCAGCTCCTGCTTATCGGCCAGACCATCGCCATCGGTATCAGCCTTCGTCGGATCGGTACCAAGCTCCTTCTCCTCGCCGTCGCTGAGGCCATCACCAT
>NZ_CAMPQC010000012.1:0-82693 GCF_946902955.1 Corynebacterium sp. Marseille-P8863
TTACCGTTCTCGGAACCATCCAGCTCCTGCTTATCGGCCAGACCATCGCCATCGGTATCAGCCTTCGTCGGATCGGTACCAAGCTCCTTCTCCTCGCCGTCGCTGAGGCCATCACCATCGGAATCAGCGTTCTTCGGGTCGGTGCCGTTCTTTACCTCGTCGCCATCATTGACGCCGTCACCATCAGAATCAGCCTCGAGAGGATCGGTACCACGCTCCTTCTCCTCACCATCAGTCAGGCCATCACCATCAGAATCAGCCTTATTCGGATCAGTACCGTCCTTGGCTTCCTGCTCATCGGAGACACCATCGTTGTCGGAGTCCTTCGCAGGCTCAGACTTGTTGTCGTCCTGATCCTTCTCGTGACCATTAACCGCAACCTCAGCAGTAACAGGCTGGTCCAAGGAGGGATCCTCAACAGTCACGGTAATCGGACCATCAACACCCTCACCCGGCGTCACCAGAACCTCACCGGTTGCCGGATCAATCTTGGCCGGAACGGCCTTGCCGTCTTCGTCCCTGGCAGTCACCGTGGTCTTACCCGTCGGGTTCTCCACCTTCACACCAGTCGACTGCTCATCATCAGTCGGCTCAACAGTGTTCGGTGTATCAGCACCGTCAATGGAGACCTTCGGCCGCTCGGGAGCATCCTCGTCCTCCGCGGTCGGGTTAGTGCCGGCCTTGACCTCATCACCATCATTGACACCGTCACCGTCGGTATCAGCGACGTTCGGGTTGGTACCAATCTCAATCTCAGTACGGTCAGTCAGACCATCACCATCAGAGTCAGCCTCCTTCGGATCCGTCGGCTCATTGCCGTACTCACCGTTCTTCGAACCGTCAAGCTCTTCCTTATCGGAAAGGCCATCACCATCGGTATCAGCCTCGGTCGGGTCGGTACCCAGCTCCTTTTCCTTGGCGTCAGTCAGACCGTCACCGTCGGTGTCAGCCTTGGTCGGATCAGAACCAAGCTCCTTTTCTTCACCATCGCTTAGGCCATCGTCATCAGAGTCAGCCTTGAGCGGATCACTGCCATCGGAGACTTCCTGGCCATCCTCGACACCATCGCCGTCGGAATCAGACTTCGTCGGATCGGTACCACGCTCCTTCTCCTCACCATCAGTCAGGCCATCACCATCGGAGTCGGCCTTGTTCGGGTCAGTACCGTCGGCAGCCTCCTGCTCGTCGGAGACACCGTCACCATCCGAGTCCTTCACAGGCTGTTCAGGAGTCTCCTCCTCCGCGGTCGGGTTAGTGCCGGCCTTGACCTCATCACCATCATTGACACCGTCGCCATCGGTATCAGCCTCATTCGGGTTGGTACCAATCTCAATCTCAGTACGGTCAGTCAGACCATCACCATCGGAGTCAGCCTTGGTCGGATCCGTCGGCTCGTTGTTGTACTTACCGTTCTCGGAACCATCCAGCTCCTGCTTATCGGTCAGACCATCACCATCGGTATCGGCCTTAAGAGGATCAGTACCCTTCTCCTTCTCTTCACCGTCGCTGAGGCCATCGCCATCGGAATCAGACTTCAGCAGATCGGTGCCATCCTCGATTTCCTGGGCGTCATTGACACCGTCACCATCGGAATCAGCCTTGTTCGGATCAGTACCGCGCTGCTTTTCCTCACCGTCGCTCAGGCCGTCACCGTCGGAGTCAGCCTTATTCGGATCGGTGCCGTCGGCTTTCTCTTGCTCGTCGGAGACACCGTCACCATCGGAGTCCTTCACAGGCTCCTCAGGGGTCTCGTTTGCGACAGTCGGGTTAGTGCCGGCCTTGACCTCATCACCATCATTGACACCGTCACCATCGGTATCAGCAACGTTCGGGTTGGTACCAATCTCAATCTCAGTACGGTCAGTCAGACCATCACCATCAGAGTCAGCCTCCTTCGGATCCGTCGGCTCATTGCCGTACTCACCGTTCTTCGAACCGTCAAGCTCTTCCTTATCGGAAAGGCCATCACCATCGGTATCAGCCTCGGTCGGGTCGGTACCCAGCTCCTTTTCCTTGGCGTCAGTCAGACCGTCACCGTCGGTGTCAGCCTTGGTCGGATCAGAACCAAGCTCCTTTTCTTCACCATCGCTTAGGCCATCGTCATCAGAGTCAGCCTTGAGCGGATCACTGCCATCGGAGACTTCCTGGCCATCCTCGACACCATCGCCGTCGGAATCAGACTTCGTCGGATCGGTACCACGCTCCTTCTCCTCACCATCAGTCAGGCCATCACCATCAGAATCAGCCTTATTCGGATCAGTACCGTCCTTGGCTT
This sequence comes from Corynebacterium sp. Marseille-P8863, assembly GCF_946902955.1. Classification (NCBI taxonomy): domain Bacteria; kingdom Bacillati; phylum Actinomycetota; class Actinomycetes; order Mycobacteriales; family Corynebacteriaceae; genus Corynebacterium; species Corynebacterium sp. Marseille-P8863. The sequence goes on from NZ_CAMPQC010000012.1 coordinate 2,276, forward strand.
CCTGCTCATCGGAGACACCATCGTTGTCGGAGTCCTTCGCAGGCTCAGACTTGTTGTCGTCCTGATCCTTCTCGTGACCATTAACCGCAACCTCAGCAGTAACAGGCTGGTCCAAGGAGGGATCCTCAACAGTCACGGTAATCGGACCATCAACACCCTCACCCGGCGTCACCAGAACCTCACCGGTTGCCGGATCAATCTTGGCCGGAACGGCCTTGCCGTCTTCGTCCCTGGCAGTCACCGTGGTCTTACCCGTCGGGTTCTCCACCTTCACACCAGTCGACTGCTCGGCGTCGGTAGCTTCCACCGGGGTCTTGGAGGACTCGTCGAGCGCTACCTGCGGCCCAGCCGGCTTATCGTTCGCGTTATTCGGATCGGTGGGGGCAGAGTTGCCGTCGGCATCGGTGTTGTTGACCTCGTCGCCGTCGCTAACACCATCATCATCGCTGTCCGCGTTGGTCGGATCGGTCGGCACGCCGTTGTTCTTGGAGCCGTCGAGCTCTTCCTTGTCGGTGAGGCCATCACCATCGGTGTCCGCCTTCTTCGGGTCGGTACCCTTTTCAGCCTCTTCCTTGTCAGTCAAACCGTCATTGTCGGAGTCAGCGGTTGCATCCTTAACGACGAGCGGGAAGGTCTGGGTACCAGTGCTGTCACCGTCGGTCACCTTGACGGTGACGTTGTATACAGCGTTGCCGTCCTCAGTTACGAGGTCCGCGGCGTCCTTTTTGTATGCCGGAGTACCCGTGATCTGGCCATTGTCGTCGATGGAGATTCCCTCCGGCGCACCAACGAGCTCGTACTTGGGGTTGGAAAGCTCGGCGCCGTCTGCAGTCTTAGCTTGAACCTTGATCGGAGTGATGTCCTCATCACTCCAAGATTCCTGGCCCTTAATCTTGTCGACTACCAGGTCCTTCGGAGCTGGCTTCTCGTCGCCAGCTGGTACCTGAACCACGATGGTGTCGGTGTATTCCTTGCCATTGATGGTAACGGTGACCGGCAGCTCGAAGGCCTTAGCTGGAGCACCAGGCTCTTGCTTTGGCACAGAAATGGAAGCAACACCCTTGTCATCGAAGGTGACCTTGGTGCCCTCAGGAGCATTGGAGGTATCTGCCGTGAACTTGGATCCCTCAGGCAAGGTATCCACGGGCTCACCGTTGAGGGTCAGCTTCGGAGAAACCTTAGAGGTGGCATTCTCGCCGTCGACGGCAAGGTTCTCCAGTGCTGGGTAATCAACGCCGTAGTTCTCCTCAGCACCCGGGGTCTCCGGATCGGTAGGAGTCTCCGGCTCCGATGCGTCCGCAGCCGTAACCTTTACGGTTGCCGGCTTCGACGGCTTCTTGCCATCCTCAGTTGCCACGGCCTTGATCTCATCATCGGCCTTGAGTTCTTCGCCCTCAGGAATATCTGCAGTGAAGGTACCCGGATTATCCGGATCCTCCTTTGCGGTGACTTCCTTACCAGACGGCAGGGTTACTTTCACCTCGCTGCCTGCAGGAGCCGTGACAGTGACCTTGGTGTCATCAGCCTTCACCGGATCGATGGTCGGGGTCTCGGTTACTTCGGTCGGGGCATCCTTGGTGGCCTTGAAAGTACCACCCTTGGTGCGCTCGCCATTCGGGGACTCCGCAACAAGGGTGTACTCCGTACCGTCTTGCAGTTCAAGCTTGCCGGATTTGAACTCGCCCTTTTCGATGGCGGCGGCGTCGTCAAGCGATGCAACGTCGATAGCGTCATCAGCCTCATAGTTCAGGTTGCCGTTTTGGTCTTCGTTCAGCTTGTCAGTCGGCACAGCGACAATCTTGACCGGTGCGGCGTCAGCATTCGTGACATCAAGCAGCGGGATGTCCTTGCCCTGAGTGTCCTTATCCTGCTCACGCTTAATGGTGCCCGACAAAGATTCGATCTTCGGGAGGACTTCCTTCTCACCCGGCTGCGGAGCAGCAGGCTTGAAGGACTTCGCGTCTACCGGATCGGTGCCATCGGTAAGGACCTCGACATCGTCGCGAATACCATCGCCGTCGGTATCTACAGCCGACGAGTCGGTACCAAGTTCACGCTCGTAGTCGTTAGTGAGCCCATCCCCATCGGAATCCGCAATGTTGAGGAAGTCGGACTTGAGCGTGTTCCTCAGCAGCGTCGGCTCAGCACCGCCGTCTTGCTTTTCGTCGTTCGGCAGGGTCTTAGGCCACTTGTCCGTAAAGTCCACCGAGATCCAGGAGGTGGTGTCGATACGCTTACCGTACGGGGAATTGGCAAGGTTTTCGGCCCCCTTCTCAAGCTGGTACTCGATGGTAAAGCTGCCGGTGGCGTTAGACGGGAAACCCACGATGTTGCTCGTGTTGACCCACACTTGGTCCTTAGTCTTTGCGTCAATGTCGGTCCCGTGTGGGACGTAGGACAGTTCGGGGCGAGTTGCGGTAGTTGCGAGCCCTGTCTCCTTGTCGAAGTCCATCTTCCACTTCTTCGCGCCCTTAAGTGGATTGCCTTCCATATCAGACTTGTAGACCGTGACGTCGGTAATGTGCTTCGCTACATCAGGGCTGATGTACTCGTTAAGAATCCAGTTCCAGTACCGGTTGCCAGAGTAATCAAAGAACGAGAACGTGCCGGTGGCGGTGGACTTGATAGACCTGTTCTCCTGGTCGTACTTCAGCTGCTTAGTGATACCGTTGTTGCCGAACACACTCTCTCCGGTGCCCTCGAAAGTGCTTGAGGGAATGCCATTCTTCCCCGCAAGCTGACTCTTGCTAACGAGGTTCACGTGCTGGACGGAATTATTGAAGATTCGACCATCCTTACGGACCCAGTAGTAGTCAACCTGCGAACCCTCTGCCGGGAGACCAAGATCCTCAATCTTCTTGCCATTCTTCAAGAAGATCTGAATATAAGAAGCATACGGGACACCAGATGCGCCAGGAAAGTTCCTAGTGTTTTCGAACTTCAGTCCCCACTCAGAGCCCTTCGGATCACGCTTGGTAAATGAACCCTGTTGGTCACCATTCTCACCCACCAGCTCAATGCGGGCGATCTGGGAGTAGAGGGCCTTGTCACGGAATCGGATGTACTGGCCGTTCGCATCCGTATCCCCCTCCGGGGTCTTACCGGTATTCCAAATCGCCTTCCTTAGATGCGGAACCTTGAAGACGTACTGCGGGTTGTTTTGCTGTGCGTCGGTGAACGCGGGCACAAGGCCGGCATAGAGAAGGCCGTCCTCCTCACCGTTGTCATTGATTCGCCCGGAAGCCGCCGGAATGTAGTTGCCGTCGGCGTCGGTAATTTCAGCCGCTTGCGCCATCTGAACGGTAGTCGGTGCAGCGATCGGCTGCGCAAATGGAGCGACAAGCGCAAGCGAAAGCGCTGCTGCTGCGATCGACGTCCCGCGACGGCGGGAAACATTATGCTTCTTCATGCTATGAAATCTTCCTTCCACGAAGATGTTCTGGACAAAGAGAAAGCCCGAGAGTGCGTAGGCAAAAACACCCACGTCAGCTAACAGTGGAAAGCGCCACGCCGACTTTCACACCGGTAAATCTAGTGAAAACACGCGTGTTACGTCCAGGCGTTTCCCGCCGGACGACGAGGCTCTAAGGTACAACTATTTGAACGTTCAATTAACCGTAAAGGGGCAACAATCGTCATTGAACTGCACCTTTAAGGCGAGGAAGCGGATTTGACAAAGGTCCACGAGCAACTTTCTCTCGGCTATCACCTAAGTCGAGTCCCACAAAAATTCTCAGCAAACCGCTCAGCTAGCATTGCAATATTGTTCGACAGGGCTAACCCTATCGTTCACGAGAGGGAAAATATAGCCCGCCTTAACGTTCCCCATACCCCCAGCTTAACTGCCACCATTGCCCACTGCGACGGTCCGCCTCGGACTTCATGGATACACAAATGTAGCAAAAATAGTTTTTCTGAACGAACGCTCAACATAAGAAGACTAGTCGAACTTAAATGTTGCCAATAATTGTCAATTCAGTCGCTGGTTATACCCCCCCCCTAAGGAGGGGGAGCAACGAGAGAATCGAGTGCCACCGCCTCTCTCGCAACACTCCGAAAAGGCGCGAGTTACCGCTCCGCTTCTAACTGCTTCGCCGCCTCTACGGCTCGCGCTTGGGCTTCGTCAATTGTGTCCGCGGTGGCGAGCACTATCACGGTGTCCTCGTGGACCTCGACCGTCACCTCGTCGACGGCCATTGCCTGTGCGATCTGTGCGGTGGTGGGGTTCACGCCGTGGAGGAAGGCGGCGGCGCCGGGTGAGGTGAGCGTGACGTCGATAGGCAAACCCGCGGTGGCGCGCGCGTGCAGATCGAGCTGGTTGACACGCTGGGTCACGCGCGTGAGCAGGCCGTCCGCGTCGGGGCGAGGGGTGGCCTGGGAGAAGTAGACCTCGTCGCCGTCGACAAACAGCTCGATCGAGTACACACCTCGGCCCGCGATCGCGCCGCTAATGCGCGCCGCGATCGAGCGGGCGTTATCAGCAGCGGCCTGCGACAGCGCCGCCGGCTGCCAGGTTTCCACGAGCTTGCCTTCCTCGTGGCGGGTGCCAATCGGCTCGCAGAACCAGGTGGCCAACTCCCCCGTCGCCGGGTCGATGGAACGGGCGGTGAGAATGGTGACCTCGTAATCAAAGTCAATGTACTGCTCCACCGCCACCGGCTCGGAGGCGCGCTCGGGACCGCAGGCCGTCTGCGCCTTGGCAAACGCCTCGCGCAGCTCGGAGGCCTCGCGCACCACGGACTGGCCTTCGCCGGCGGTGGAGCGCCCCGGCTTGACCACCAGCGGGTAGCCCACCTGCTCCGCGCACGCCTCGAGCTCTTCCACGGTGTCGACGAACTTGTACGCCATCGTCGGCAAGCCAAGCTCCTCGGCCGCGGTGCGACGCACGCCCTCGCGGTTGCGGGTCATCCGGCACGCCTCCACCGTCGGGAACAGCTCGCAGCCCGAGGTATCCACCAGCTCACGCAGCTTGGTCAAGTCCGTGCCCTCCCCCGCCACGGTAATGTCCGGGGTCATCGCACCCGGCGCGCCCTGCTCAAACGTGCCCACCTGCACCTCGTAGCCTAAGCGGCGGAAAGAGGTTGCAAGCTCCTCCTCCACCGCGGACGTGCCAAGGATGAGCACCTTCGAGCGCTTCGCCGTATTCATAGGCGCCTACTTTATGTCCCGGCACTGCCCTGGGCAAACAGGCGCGCTGGGGAAACGGTGACGAGTTACCGCGCCATGACGTCGTTGCGCACGATCGTCTGGTCGCGGCCCGGGCCAACACCGATGTAGCTCATCGGCGCACCGGAGAGCTCCTCCAGGCGCAGCACGTAATCCTTCGCCTTCTGCGGCAGCTCGTCGAACGTGGTGCAGCCGGTGATGTCCTCGTCCCACGCGGGCATGGTCTCGAAGATGGGCTCCGCGTGGTGGAACTGGGACTGGGTCAGCGGCATCTCGTCGAAACGCTCACCGTCGACGTCGTAGGCCACGCAGATCGGGATTTCACCAATGCCGGTGAGCACGTCCAGCTTGGTCAGGAAGAAGTCCGTGAAGCCGTTGACGCGGGCCGCGTAGCGGGCCACCACCGAGTCGTACCAGCCGCAACGGCGCTTACGGCCGGTGTTCACGCCGACCTCACCGCCGACTTCCTGCAGGTAGTCGCCCCACTTGTCAAACAGCTCCGTGGGGAACGGGCCCGCACCCACGCGGGTGGTGTAGGCCTTCACGATGCCGAGCGAGGCCGTGATCTTCGTCGGGCCGATGCCCGCACCCACACACGCGCCGCCGGCAGTGGGGTTGGAGGAGGTGACGAACGGGTACGTGCCGTGGTCCACGTCCAGCATGGTGGCCTGGCCGCCCTCCATGAGCACGTGCTTTCCCTCGTCCAGTGCCTTGTTCAGGGTGTACTCGGCGTCAATCACCATCGGCTTGAGCCGCTCGGCGTAGGACATGAAGTACTCGAAGATTTCGTCCGCCTCGATGGCCTTGCGGTTATACATCTTCACCAGCATCTGGTTTTTCACATCCAGCGCGGACTCGATCTTCTGGCGCAGGATCGACTCATCAAAGATGTCCTGCACGCGCAGGCCTACGCGCGCCACCTTGTCGGCGTAGGTGGGGCCGATGCCGCGGCCGGTGGTGCCGATGGCGCGCTTGCCTAAAAAGCGCTCCTGCACGCGGTCCAGCGTCTGGTGGTACGGCGCGACCATGTGGGCGTTTCCGGAGATTCGCAGGCGCGAGGCGTTGGCTCCGCGGGCCTCCAAGCCGTCGATCTCCTCAAACAGCGCCTGGAGGTTGACCACCACGCCGTTGCCCAGGATCGGGGTGGCGTTCTCGCTCAGCACGCCGGCCGGCAGCAGCTTCAACTCGTACTTCTCGCCGCCGACGACGACGGTGTGCCCGGCGTTGTTGCCGCCGTTTGGCTTGACCACGTAGTCAACCTTGCCGCCGAGAATGTCGGTGGCCTTCCCCTTGCCCTCGTCGCCCCACTGGGCGCCCACAATGACGATGGCGGACATGCTCACTCCTTATATCAGGCAGTAATCCGCGCTTATTGTAGCGTGAGCCCTATGCGTCTTATTCATTGCGCGTGCGCTACCAACCTCACTGTGCCGGGTGCTCAGCACCACCAACTCCCCGCCGTACCGACGCGCAAGGACCTGCGCTTCCTCGACGCTGCGGCGAAGCAGTGCCTGCCGGAGGACCCCACTCCGTCGCTCACGGAGATCCAGGCCTCCCCCAACGTCGCGCACCTTGGCCAGCCGGCGCCTGCGCCGCAGCAACCTGACGAGCGCCTGCGCATCGTCGTCTCCGGCACCGACAAGGCGCTCGCCGCCGTCCTCACCCGGATGATGCGTGGCGACTACCTGTGGGCGGAGGTCGCTTACCTCCCCGTCGATCCCTCCTCGCCCGCAGCGGTGTTGTGGGGATTGAGCGGGCTCGACCGCGACTCCCTCATCTCTCTTGCCACCTCTGGGCCCGTCGTGCCGTCGCCGTGCGTGCGCACCGACACCGGCGAGGTGGTCGCGGGGGCAGCCGCGATCTACCACGCCGACGGCGCAAGCGAGTACGTCGGCGAGATCGTCATCGACTCGGAGCGGCTCCTCTACCGCAGCGGCTCCGAGCCCTCGGCGCGCTTCCACGGACAATTTGGCGCGCGCCTGGTACCTACCCCCGGCGCCCCGGGAATTGCGTCCTCCGCCCTGACAACTCCGCTGGTCCCCACCGGGCCTGTCTCCAGGCGCTCACCGGCGCAACTCGAGCGGTTGCGCCGCCTCCCCCTCCTCCGCGGACTCACCCGCAACGCGGGCGTTGCGCCCGGTCAGACGGATTCCTCGCGCGTACTCACCGGCCGCGCCCTGCAGTCCGGCGGAGACGCCATCACCGTCGAGCTCGACGGGGTGGTACGCCCCCGAACGGTGGAGCGGGTGACCTTTTATCGGCACCTCCGCGACATCCAGAGCGTCAAAATGGGGGCAAATACAGAGCTGTGACACATCTCACATTGTCTATTTCTTTACGCCCATACTGAGGTGGCCGTTATCACTTCGAGATATTTATCCAGCGCGCACACAGCACCTTAAGTCGTTCAAACGTCACGTTCTTGCAGGTCACCGTTAGTGGCGCGGGGATTGTACCGATGGTCCGCGAATCCGTCATTAGTTCATTTGTTCGATCTGGCGAAAAAGGGCCGACCTGAGACGGCCGTTCAAGCGAGAATCTCAGATCCGCCCTACATTCGTTCTTGTTCGCAACGCAGCGAAGCGCGAGCCAAGTGCTCGCAGGCTTCGTCGCTAAGCGAGACAGTCCGCACAATGGGCTGAGTTAGATAGACCCCTGAACGAACTCGAATCACGAAGGAGCTTTTCAGCACCATGGCTAACACCAACCGCATCGAAGATCTGGCAAACGCCACCGCATACGACGTTGACGGCGACAAGATCGGCGGCGTCAAGGACGTCTACGTCAACGACACCTCCGGCCAGCCGGACTTCGTGTCCGTGAACCACGGCCTGTTCGGCGCCGGCACCTCCATCGTTCCGCTGCGCGGCCACACCCTGCGCGACGGCGAGCTGCACCTCGCATTCCCGAAGGGCCGCATCGAGGACGCTCCGGATCTGGACGAGAACGGCCACCTCACCACCGAGGACCAGGATGCGTTCTACCGCCACTACGGCCTGACCGACACCAAGGACGTCACCACCTACGACACCGGCCGCCACGCCGCTGCTGGCACCGGCACCGCTGCTGGTGCTGCAGGCGTCGCAGGTGCCGGCGCTGCCGCTGGTGAGCGCGAGGTGACCACCGACGAGACCGCTCGCGCAAACGCTGCTGCCGGCACCCGCGAGAACGTCGCTGACACCGACAAGGACGCGATCATCCGCTCCGAGGAGCAGCTGAACGTGCAGAAGGACCGCGTTGAGTCCGGCCAGGTTCGCCTGCGCAAGTACGTCGTGAACGAGACCGAGACCGTCGAGGTCCCGGTTGAGCGCGAAGAGGTTCGCGTTGTCCGCGAGCCGATCACCGACGCTGACCGTGCCAACTACGACGGCAAGATCGGTGAGCAGGAAGCTTCCGTCACCCTGCACGAGGAGCGCGTCAACGTCTCCAAGGAGTCCGTCCCGGTGGAGAAGGTTGCCCTGGAGAAGGACACCGTTCAGGACACCGAGCGCGTCTCCGAGGAGCTGCGCAAGGAGCGCTTCGACACCGACGGTGTCGAGGGCGTTGTCGACGGCAAGGACACCAAGAAGTAAGCCCCTTCGCCGGTAGGTAACCGGCACACCCTTTCACGAGAGCCCGGTGGGTACCACTCCCCACCGGGCTCTCGCACGTCTTCGGGTGGGCGCTATTCGTCGTAAAGCTCAGGCGGGTACTTGGGCGAGGAGGACGTCGGCGCGAGCACCGACGCCGCGGACTCGTGGGACATGCCGCTGACTTCGAGCAGGTCGACGATGAGCGAGCGCGTCTGCGCCAGGATGGCGTACGCCGAGAGCACCGCATCCTCCGGCACCGCGTCCATCGACGCGCGCTGGCCCGCCACGCGCAGCTCGTTGACGATGCGGGGGATGGCGATTGCCTGCGCGCGGCGCGAATCAACCCCGTACACCTCGGAGAACTCCTGGCAGATGTGCGAGAGCGTGTCGATGAGCTCCACCTGCTGCTCCGTCACCGCATCCCCGTCCTCGCACAGCACGTGCGCGCGGCGCGCCAGCACGCGGGTCGTGCGGACCGCGTTATCCACCGGCGGGATGACCAGCGAGAGCGAATTGATGTAACGGCGCACGCTCCACAGGAACGGGGAAATGCGGATCGACTCCTTGCCGGACTTCACCGCCGACGCCATCTGGTCAATATCCGTCTGCGAGCTACGGATGGCCTCGAAGGCTTCGTCGATGATCTCGGGATCGCGCTCGCGCAGCCCGTTCGCAACGTCGTTAAGCACCGAGCACAAAATGCCCATCACCTTCGAGATCTCCGACCTCGCGCTCTGCATCGGCGCCTGCGGAAGCAGCGCCAGCGTCACCATCGAGACCACGACGCCGACGATCGCGTCGAGCGTCCTATCAATGCCGGTGACCTCCGCGCCCGGCGGCATGATCGTGGCAATGAGGACCGAACCGATCGCCACCTGGTTAATTGCCAGCTGCGACTTGGTAAAGAACGACGCGATCGCGAGCGATCCGGAGACAATCAGCGCGATCTGCCAACCGCCCTCGCCCAGCCGGTAGAAGAGAAGGTCCCCCACCAGCACGCCGATCGTGCCGCCGATAGCCAGGTCCCACGCCTTGGAGAGGCGCTCTCCGCCCGTCATGCCGATCATGATGATCACGGAGATCGGGGCGAAGAACGGGCGCTGGTGGCCGAGCAGGTCCTTGGCAATCCAGTACGCGAGGCCCGACGCGATGCCGATCTGCAGGATGGGCAGTAGGCGCTTCCGCACGCGCAGCAGGCGCGACTGCACCGACTGGTCGACCTGTTTCAGCCGTTCTTTCGTAGTCAGCCGGTGCTTCGCGCTCCCGGCGTCCTTCTGTTCCTCCATGGTGCCTACATTAGCCACCGGGCGGGCGCACGCACGAGAAAACGCCGCCCCACCGCGACGAATCAGCGGGGACGGCGCTACTGGTCTGCGAAAGCCTTACTTGGACACGGTGTGACCCACGGAGCGCAGGTCCTGGCAAGCCTCGATGACGCGCTGGGTCATCGCAGCCTCTGCCTTCTTCATGTAGGAGCGCGGGTCGTAGACCTTCTTGTTGCCCACCTCGCCGTCGATCTTCAGGACGCCGTCATAGTTCTCAAACATGTGCGACGCGACCGGGCGGGTGAACGCGTACTGGGTGTCGGTGTCAACGTTCATCTTCACAACGCCGTAGCCCAGCGCCTGCTCGATCTTCTCCTTCTCGGAGCCGGAGCCACCGTGGAAGACGAAGTCGAACGGCTTGGAGCCAGCATCCTGGCCCAGCTTCTTCGCGGCAACCTTCTGGCCCTCGTCCAGGACCTCGGGGCGCAGCTCGACGTTGCCCGGCTTGTACACGCCGTGGACGTTGCCAAAGGTAGCGGCCAGCAGGTAGCGGCCCTTCTCGCCGGTGCCCAGGGCATCGATGGTCTTCTCAAAGTCCTCCGGGGAGGTGTAGAGGTTTGCACCGTGCTTTGCCTGCACGCCGTCCTCCTCGCCGCCGACGACGCCGATCTCCACCTCGAGGATGATGTTGGCGTTGTGTGCCTTCTCCAGCAGCTCCTGCGCGATCTCCAGGTTCTCATCGATCGGGATGGCGGAGCCGTCCCACATGTGGGACTGGAACAGCGGCAACTCGCCGCGGTCGACGCGCTCCTGCGAGATGGCAATCAGCGGACGGACGTACTCGTCCAGCACTTCCTTCTGGCAGTGGTCGGTGTGCAGCGCGATGTTCACGTCGTAGTGCTTCGCAATCTCGTGTGCGAATGCTGCCAGGGCCTGCGCACCCGCGACCTTGTTCTTCACGCCCAGACCGGAGCCGAACTCAGCACCGCCGGTGGAGAACTGGATGATGCCGTCGGACTCAGCCTCAGCAAAACCCTTGATGGCTGCGTTGATGGTCTCGGAGGAGGTGCAGTTGATGGCCGGGAATGCGTACCCGCCCTTCTTGGCACCGTCCAGCATCTGGTTGTAGATCTCGGGGGTTGCGATTGGCATGGGGAATGTCCTCCCTTGTTGCTCTTGGTAGTACGTAGCCCAGTATGCACCTTTTACAGTCCGGTTGCACGAGAAATTCTCGCAGCTGCCTCGAGCAGCATCCATCCCGACAGTTGCACGGAGAGATCGCGCTCGTCGATACGCACTAAGCCCACGGCCTCGCTTATCGACGCCGGCCCAAACCCATAGTTATGCGGCAGCAGCGCATCCTCCGTCCACTCCGCAGCGAACACGGGCAGGCCATCGACTTCCAGCCGGTGCTGCCACAGCGATTCCGCCGAAGCGCGGACCAGCCGCGCGGCGATCTTCCTCGTCGCAATGTTCTCCCGGCTGTCCCGCGGCAGGCGCACCGCCACCTCCGCCAGGTAGCGGGCGAGGATCCCCTTGAACAGGCCGCCGTCGCCGTCGCCCGACTCGTACTTCGGGCTGATGATCACGCCCTGCGGGGTGGCCAGGTGCAGGGCGATGGCCTGCACGATCGCGCGGATGTGCGTGATGTAGAACACGGAGGCGTCGGCGCGCTCCGAGTTGGCAAAGGAGTCGATCGGTTCGTCGTGGTCCAGCCCCGCATCGTCGCGAAGCGCAAGGGCGACCTCGAGGCTGGCGCCGAGCACCGTGCCCTGGTTGTAGGTGTAGATTTTCTCCACGACCTCGGGGCCGTGCATGCGCATACGGATCCCGTCCTCAAGCAGGCCGTTCTCGCGCACCAGGTTGTCAAAGATCCAGTCCAGGATTTCCCGCGACTTGTCCAGCCGGCCGGTGCGCGCGAACAGGATCGCTGCCGGGCCGTTGGACGGCACGTTGTAGAAGGTTTCGGCGCGGCGCCACGGCAGGACACCGGTGACGGGGTCGATGCCCTCGAGCAGGTCGAACTCGAGCTTGTCCAGCGCCTTCGACCGGTGAATGCCGTCGAGCTGGAGCGCGCGGTTCCAAGCGAGGGCCAGCCAGGCCTTGTCGTCGTAGTACTTGTTGGCGGTGAGCCGCCACACCGAGCGCACGCTCATCGCGCGCAGTGTGTCCTGCAGGCGGTGGCGGCGCTCCAGCGACGGCTGGCGCAGCGCCGCATCAACCTGGCAGTCGATGTAGTGTGCCTGCCACCAGAAGTGCCAGTGCCAGTACAGGCGGTCCTTCACTCCCGGCGGCCAGGTCACGACGGCGAGGTTGGTGCCGGGCATGCCCCACAGCTTCTGTGAGTGGCGCCTGTGAATGGCCTGCTCCGCCAGGTCGGCCCGATGTGGCCACACTGACCCGGATTCTGACACCTACTGCTCCAATCACGCGCGACTAGCTCGTACTCCCTATATATTGCCAGAGCACCCAGAAGCGTTTCAGGAGAATCGGAGAATACCTACCACGCCTGGCTCAGGTCCGCGTGCTGGCGCACCCACGCGTGCATCGCGATGCCCGCGGCGACGCCCGCGTTGATGGAGCGCGTCGAGCCAAACTGCGCAATCGAGCAGGTCATGCTGGCCGCGTGCGCCGTCTCCTCCGTAATGCCGGGGCCCTCCTGCCCGAAGACGAGGACGCAGCGCTCGGGCAGCTCCGCCGTCTCCAGCGGGACGCATCCGGGGGTGTTATCAATGGCCACGACCGGGATGTCCTCCGCGCGCGCCCACGCGGCAAAGTCCTCCACCGTCGCGTGGTGGTGGATGTGCTGGTAGCGGTCCGTCACCATCGCGCCGCGGCGGTTCCAGCGCTTGCGGCCAATGATGTGCACCTCCTTAGCCAGGAAGGCGTTCGCGGTGCGCACCACAGTGCCGATGTTCATGTCATTTTCAAAGTTCTCGATCGCCACGTGAAACGGGTGCCGCTTGCGGTCGAGGTCCGCGACGATCGCCTCCATGGACCAGTAGCGGTAGGCGTCGACCACGTTGCGGCGGTCACCATTGGCCAGGAACTCGGGGTCCAGGTGGGCGTTCTCAGGCACGGGCCCCTCCCACGGCCCGACGCCGTGGCGGCCCTCATTCCACTCGGTGGGTCCCTTCGCGGACTCCGTGTCCGCGGGATCAGGCAAGGCCGAGGTCCTCGAGGCCGAGGAGGAAGCGGTACTCAAGGCCGGCTTCCTTGAGCACGGCGTCCGCGCCCGTCGCGCGGTCCACCACGGTGGCGACAGCGACGACCTCGGCGCCCTCCTCGCGGCAGGCCTGCACCGCGGTGAGCGGGGAATTGCCAGTGGTGGTCGTGTCCTCGACCACAAGCACCTTCTTGCCCACGATGCTCGGGCCCTCAATGCGGCGCTGCATACCGTGCTTCTTCGCCTCCTTGCGCACCACGAAGGCGTCGATGTCGCGCCCGTCCGCGTGCATGATGGCGGTGGCGACCGGGTCCGCGCCCAGGGTGAGGCCACCGACGGCGTCGAACTCCAGGTCCTTGGTCAGCTCGCGCAGCTGCGCGCCGATGAGGCGGGACGCCTCGTGGTGCAGGGTCGCGCGGCGCAAGTCCACGTAGTAGTCGGCCTCCTTGCCGGAGGACAGCGTCACTTTGCCGTGGACGACGGCCAGTTCCTTGACCAGTTCTGCCAGCCTTGCTTTGTCACTCATCAGTGTTCCTTTCCATGTGCTGTTCAGGGTCTGTGTCCGGCCTGGTGCTCGGGCGCGAGTCGTCGAAGATGGACGGCGGCCGCTGCTCGCGACGCACCCGGGTGAGGTCCGCCGGCGCGTCGCCCTCGGCGGGGTGGCCGTCGGCGATGGGCGCGACCTCATCGCCGCCCAGGTCGCTGTAGTCAATGTCGCCGCGGCGCGCCCCGGTGATGCGGGTGGGCATCTCCAGCGGCTCGTCCGGCCGCTGCACGGACTCCGTGCTTGGCGACGCCTCCTCCACCAGCGCCGGAGCGGGAGCCGGCATCTCGCGGGTGGGGTAGCCGAAGCTGAGGGGTTCGGCGGATTCGGGCGGGAGGGTGCGGGCGGCGTCGGCAAGCAGCGCGAGCGGAGCGAGCGTTTCGTCCCACTCGTCGGCCGCGGAGGCGCGATCCATCTCCGCGAGCACCCAATCCGACTCGAACCAGGCGGCGGTGACGCTCTGCGGCAGCTTGGACAGTGCCGTGCGCACGCGGACGTCCATGAATCGCTCGACCGGGCCCGCGTGGGTGCCCAGCACCGTAAAGCCCTCGGCGTGTGTCACTTCCACCAGGTCAGCGGAGGAATCCGCGTGGAAGCCTTCGCGGCGCATGTCCACTACGACGTCGCTGACGCGACCGGTGTCCATCGCGATAACGGTCACGCCGCCCAGGTCCATGACGTGCACGGTGTGGCCGTAGATCGCACCTGAGGCGATGTCCTTGGGCACCGCACCTGCCGACGCCGCACCACGCTGCCACTCCCCCGCCAGCTCGTCGGAGTGCTTGGCAAAGTCGAAGCCGTGCCCCTCGGCCCACGCGCGGCGCTCGCGCCTCGACGCCCCGGGGAACTGCAGGCCAGACTTCCGGTGCGCCCGGCGCGCGGGCTGCGGTGCGGGTTCTGGTTCGGGCGCTGGTTCTGGTTCGGGCTCAGGCGCGGGCTCCGGTTCCGGTGCCGGTGCGGGTTCTGGCTCTGGTGCTGGCTCGGGCTCCGGCGCGGGCTCGGGTTCCTCGCGCGATTCTTCCTCGTGGAGCGGAACCCAGCGCTCCGAGGCGGGCTCGGCCGGCTCCGCTGGCTCCGCCGGTTCAGCGGGTTCCGCCGGTTCGGGGCGCTCGTGCGCGGGACCGGGGGCGGGTGCTGCGGCGCTTCCGCGATCGCTGGAATCGCGGGAGTCGGCGAACATGAGGTAGCCGCCGGCTGCGAGCGCGATCAACGCGAGAACAAAAAGTAAAGGTGCCATCGCGTCACGATATTACTGCGTCGGCCCAACATCCGGGCGGTTGAGGGGACGGCGCGGCCTACAGGTCCGTGGCCACCGGATTGGTCTTGTTAGCGCTCCACTGCGACCAGCCGCCGACGTAGTGGGTGACCACCGGCAGACCCACGTGCTCCATCACGGCGAGCAGGAGGGCCGAGTGGTTGCCGGAACCGGAGTAGGCGATGACCTGCGCAGGGTCCGTGTTCTGGGTCAGGCCCACCTGCGCGAAACGATCGCGGATCTGGTCCTCCGGCAGCAGCGTCTGCGACTCCTTGTCAAAGAGGTCGTAGACGGGCAGATTGATGGCACCCGGGATGTGGCCGGCGCGGAGGTCCAGGATCTCCCTGCGGCCGTCGAAGCGGTCGGCCCCGCGGGCGTCGATAAGCAAGCCCTCAAAATCGCGGACTTCCTGCATGGACGCGGTGGGAAGGTTGCCCGGCTGGACTGCCTTGCTGCGCTTGACCACGGGGCTGCCCGGGCCGGCGAGCGAGTCGAAGCCGTTGCGGTCCCAGGCAGCGAAGCCACCGTCGACGATGTGGACGTCCTCGACGCCCATCCAGCGCAGGATCCACCAGGCGCGGGCTGCGTAGAGGCCAATGCCCTGGTCGTAGATGAAGACGGGGCGGCCGTCCTCGATGCCCCAGCTGTGGATCGCGTGCTCCGCCACTTCCGGCTTGGGCAGTGGGTTGCGGCCGACGCGGCTGCCCGGCATGCCTGCGAGCTGCGCAGCCGGATCGCAGAACTGCGAGGTCGGGATATGCTCGGAGAAGTACTTCGACAGCGCCTTCCCCTCCTGCGGTTCCCACAAAGACGCCAAGATGGTGTACTTCCTGCCGGTCTGGATTCGTTGCCGAAGGTCGTCGGCGGAGACAAATACGCTCATGGGCGCCAGTGTAGCGCCGGGACGCGAGGCACACAGCGCGTAAGCGCGTTAGGCCATGTAGCCCGGCGCTTGTTGGATCGCGCCCTCCGCCTCGAGCCCGTCGAGCCACTCGCGGATCCCCTCGCGCGGGCAGTCCGGGCCGATGCTCGCGGCGAGCATGCCGCCGGGGCCAAGCTCGACGCGGCACCCAAACGCGAGCAGCGTCTCCGCAATCTCGTGCGGCTGCTGGGTCTCGGGCAGGATGCGCATTGTCGACGCCCCACCCCTGACCACCACGGTATCCACATGCCAGTTGCCGCCAACGCGCACGCACTCGACGATGTCGCCGACCGCCAGGGACGTATCCACAAACGGCACACTCGCCACAACGAAGTGGTTCCCGCCCAAACTGTGCGCGGCCAACTGCTCGTTTTCCACACCCGGCATGGCAACGCGGGCGAGGATCTTCGTTGGATACTGCATATCTCGGAGCCTACCGCCCGCGTCAAATGCGTGAGTGCGTTTTGGGACGAGCGAGTGCCGGGGGCACCGCGTTACCCCCAACACATATTCAGCCGTACAATGGTTCGTGTCACATCCATTCTCCGATCCTGAGGAGGCAGACCTTCATGACAACCGCTACTTCCATGCGCGCCGCCGTGGTCAAGGAATTTGGCCCCAAGTTGCACGTAGAAGACATCGACCTACCCACTCCGGGCCCCTTCCAGGCGCTGGTGAAGCTGCACGCCTCTGGCATCTGTCACACCGACCTGCACGCAGCGGAAGGCGACTGGCCGGTGAAACCCGCGCCGCCGTTCGTCCCCGGCCACGAAGGCGTCGGCGAGGTTGTCGAGCTCGGACCGGGCGAGCACCCCGTCCAAGTCGGTGACATGGTCGGCAACGCTTGGCTCTGGTCTTCGTGCGGGGAGTGCGAATTCTGCCGCACCGGGCGCGAGACCTACTGCGCTAAAGCCGAGTACGGCGGCTACACTGTCGACGGCTCCTTCGGTCAGTACATGCTGGTAGACACCCGCTACGCGCCGCGCATCCCCGACGGCGCAGACCCGGTGGAGGTCGCGCCGATCCTGTGCGCGGGTGTGACCGTCTACAAGGCGCTCAAGGTCACTGAGACCAAGCCCGGCCAGTTCGTGGTGATCTCCGGCATCGGCGGACTCGGCCACGTTGCAGTGCAGTACGCCGCCGCGATGGGCATGCGCGTGATCGCTGTCGACATTGCCGACGACAAGCTGGAGCTGGCAAAGGAGCTGGGCGCAGAGTTTGCGGTCAACGCGAAGGAACAAGACCCCGCCGAAGCGGTGCAGGCATACACCGAAGGTGGCGCGCACGGGATCGTGGTCACCGCCGTCCACCCGGACGCGTTCGGCCAGGCCATCGGTATGTGCCGCTCCGACGGCACCATCGTCTTCAACGGCCTGCCGCCGGGGGACTTCCCGGCGCCGATCTTCGACATCGTGCTGCGCGGCATCACGATCCGCGGCTCCCTGGTTGGCACCCGCCAGGATATGGCCGAGGCGCTGGACTTCTACGCGCGCGGCAAGGTGGCGCCGCATGTGACCGCCTGCGAGCTTGACGACGTCAACGATGTCTTCGAGCGCATGCGCCAGGGCAAGATCGACGGGCGCATGGCGATTAAGTACTAGGTGCGCCGCTGGCTAAGGCCCTTCGGGGCTTCAGCCGGAACTAAGCGTCACCCAAAATAGACTCGAGCCCGTGACTGATTATCTTGCTCCAACGAAAAAGGTCCGGGTCGCCGACCTTGCGCAGAAGAAGGCGTCCGGTGAGAAGTAGGCGATGCTCACCGCCTACGACTACTCCACCGCCCGCGCGTTCGCCCAGGCCGGCATCGAGTGCTTGTTAGTAGGAGACTCAGCCGCGAACGTGGTCTACGGCTACGAGTCCACCAACCAGATCAGCGTCGACGAGATGGTCCACCTCGGCGCCGCGGTCGTGCGCGGGGCAGGCAACGCGCTTGTCGTGATCGACCTGCCCTTCGGCACCTACGAGGCCAGCGACGAACAGTGCGTACGCACCGCCACCGACATAGTGCGCCGCACCGGCGCGCACGTAGTCAAGCTCGAGGGCGGCGTGCGCATCGCCCCGCGCATCCGCGCGCTCAAAAACGCGGGCCTCGCGGTATGCGCACACGTCGGATTCACCCCGCAATCCGTCGACAGCCTCAGCGGCTTCAAGGTTCAGGGTCGCGACGCGGGGGCGGAGCTTTTGCTTGACGACGTCCGCGCAGTCGTCGACGCAGGCGCCGACCTCGTCGTCTTCGAAATGGTTCCCGCCGCGCTCGCTGCTCGCATCACGCGCGAGTGCCCCATCCCCACCGTCGGCATCGGAGCCGGCCCGGACACGGATGCGCAAGTTCTGGTCTGGCACGACATGGCTGATCTGCCCGCAGGCGACCACCGAGCCCGCTTCGTCCGCCGCTTCGGCACTCTCGGCGCCGACCTCACGGCTGCTGCCGCCAACTACAAGCGCGCGGTACACACCGGCGAGTTCCCCGCCGAGGAGCACACCTTCGAGTAGCTGTTAGCCAATCTGGATCGGCGCGTTGTCGAGCAGGCGCGTCGAGCCGACCTTAGCGGCCACCAGCAGGCGAGCCTCTCCGGTAAATCCGGCCGGGAGCTCGGCGAGGTCTGGTGTGGTGGCGACGAGGTAATCGAGGTGGAGGTCGGGCGTGGCGTCGAGAAGCGAGCGAGCGGAATCGACGCTGCCAGTGGCGATTGCCCTGGGGATGGTGAGGGCGACCTCGCGCTCGGCGGCACTGAGGTAGCGGTTGCGCGACGACACGGCGAGACCATCGGCGTCGCGCACAATCGGGCACCCGTGGATACGGACCGGGAGATGCAGATCATCCACCATCTGGCGGATCAGCGCGAGCTGCTGGTAATCCTTCTCGCCGAAGAACGCGTCGCTAGCTCCCGTGAGCGCGAACAGCTTCGCCACCACCGTGAGCACGCCCGCGAAGTGTGTCGGGCGGGTCGCGCCCTCCAGCACCTCGCCGAGGGGACCCGGCTGGATCGTCGTGCGCGGGCCGTGGGGGTACATCGTCTCAGCCGAAGGCGCGAACACAGCCTCGACGCCCTCCGCTTCCAGCTTCTCTACGTCCTCGGCGAGCGTACGCGGGTAGGCGTCCAGGTCCTCGCCCGGCGCGAACTGCAGCGGGTTGACGAAGATGCTCACCACCACCGGGTTGCCCAGAGACTTTGCCTGCTTGACCAGAGCGAGGTGGCCCTCATGCAGCGCCCCCATCGTCGGCACCAGGGAAACAGGGCCGTGGCCGATGGCGTCGGTGAGGGACTCAGGGGTGTGGACCAGATGTGTCATGTAGATGATTATGGAACGTGCCAAGCAATTACGGGGATTTCTGCAGGTGCAAGGTGACGCCCGTCTCGCGCATCATCTCAAATGTGTCTGTTGTATCCACACCCATAGCCAAACAGGCATCCGGAATAAGAATCCTTTTCCGTGAGTGCGGTTGTGAGCGCTCATGGGTTACGACCGTATGTTGATGCTCACGAGCGTAAGCAACGAGAAGATAATCGGCGTGATTTCCTACAAAAGCGTTGATGGCTTCCTCCCGGTACGCTCCTGAAACAGCCCACTGAGAAAGCGGCTGGAAGTGCTTCGTCGTTGGCTAATCAATCGCCCTGAACAAACCAGGATTTGCACGCGTCCACTCAGCGAGCTCATCATTGCCCTGTAGGAGTTCATCCCGGACGGCTTCGATACTGCACACCAAATCTTGCCGATACGCGCCTTCGAGCCAATCCCAGAATCCCGGCGCGAGGTCGAAAGCGTAATACCGGTTCTTCGCCTCAATGAGGATGTTGGCGTCGATCAGGAACATCAGGCAACCCCCAATTCTTCCGCAAGATTCTCAAACGTTGCATGTTTTTTCGCACCAAGCAACTGGTACGCGTCCCGGTACGCAGTGGAGCCTTCCAAAGCGCTCGCGATCACCGCTCGAGAGAAACTGCGACTGAGGCGCAGTGGCTGGGTGTAGTAATAGTTGCCGCCGCCATCGCTGCGTCGCGTATCAAAAAAAGACATGACACGCCGCTTCTCTACTTCATACTCCTTGGTGTATTCATTCCAAGGAAGCACCTTGGCATCATAAAGACGTTTAAGGATCACCAGCGTACTGACGCGATAGGTCCTAGCAAGGCGTTCCAACTCCTCTACGTTCACGACGCCCTGAAATTCCTCAATCAAAGCATGCATCGGCACAAGCACCTCTGCAGCGACTTGGTTGCACCAGAGCTCAGCCTTAGGACCATCCTTAGCTGTCATGGCGGCTTCCGAGAGTGCGCTGCCACCTAACCAAATGTGTTCCAGCTCGTGAATCAGCGTAAAGATTTGGGCTGCTTTGGTGTCCGCTCCGTTGACAAAGATCAGTGGGGCGAGGGAGTCCGCTAAAGCAAATCCTCGGAACTCACTAGGATCCAGTCTCCGGTGCGGATCGGAACCAACGACACCACTTACCATGACCAAGACGCCGACTCCCTCGATCCGGTCAATCAACTGACGCAAAGCCTGTTCCCAATTGGGGAAGGTGGCGCGTGCATCAAGACCAAAATCTAACGCGTTCCGAATCTGGCTCGCGACTTTTTCAACTGGCGAATTCAACGTGGCAGCACCAACAAAGGAGACTTCGTCGAAATCGTTCATCAAGGCATGTTCGCGATACCAGTCTTGACGCTGCTGACACTGGTAGATCGTGTCAAGGAGATCTGCCGAGGGTTGCTGAACCCCAATGTTGCCCAACGTCCTCATATCCGGGATTGGAATCGCCTCTACCGGCGGTTCCGGAAGAAAAAGCAAACCCAAAGGCGTATGCGTAGCGTTTGCAAACTTCTTTAATTGTTTGAGTGTGGGGCGTTCTTCTTGAGAGAGCCATAAGTCAAGCTTCGGAGCACGACGAACAGTAGTGTCCTCATCCCAACCACTCCGCCGAACAGCCCAACGAAGAACCTCTGGGGCAACATCCACCCGCACTACCATTCCACTCACCTCCACCGACTTTGTGGATCGACTACGTAGGCATCATCATACGTTTCTTTGACATCCGCCCAGGGGGCCGCAGGCTCCTAAATGGAGCTAGCTCCATTTGACCGACCAGTCAAACCGCGACCTGCGGTTTTGCACTGCCACAGGGTGCAAATGGAGCTAGCTCCTTGTGGACGACAGACGGACTACGGCCCGGAGGCCTGCTCGGCCCCGCCGCCGACACCGACTTACGCAGCGTCGACGGTGAGGTGCTCCCCGCCCTCTGCGACGTCCACGTTGACGGTGTCGCCGTCGCGGACGTAGCCGGCGAGCAGCGCCTTCGCCAGGCGGTCGCCGATGGCCTGCTGGATCAGGCGGCGCAGCGGGCGGGCACCGTAGGCCGGGTCGTAGCCGCGCTCCGCCAGCCAGGCCTTCGCGGCGTCGGAGACGTGGAGCGTGAGGCGCCTGGAAGCGAGACGCTCCGCGAGCGAGCCGAGCTGGATGTCCACGATGCCGACGAGCTGCTCGGACGACAGGGCGTCGAAGACGACGACATCGTCGAGGCGGTTGATGAACTCGGGCTTGAAGTGGTGCTTCACCGCGTCCATGATCTGGTCGTGGCTGCCGCCCGCGCCCAGGTTGGAGGTGAGGATGACCACCGTGTTGCGGAAGTCCACCGTGCGCCCCTGGCCGTCGGTGAGGCGGCCTTCGTCGAGAACCTGCAGGAGGATGTCAAAGACGTCCTGGTGGGCCTTCTCCACCTCGTCGAAAAGCACGAGCGAGTACGGGCGGCGACGAACGGCCTCGGTGAGCTGGCCGCCGGCGTCGTAGCCGACATACCCCGGAGGGGCGCCGACCAGGCGGGAGACGGAGTGCTTCTCGCCGTACTCGGACATGTCGATGCGGACCATCGCGGAATCGTCGTCGAAGAGGAACTCAGCCAGCGCCTTCGCCAACTCGGTCTTGCCCACGCCGGTGGGGCCGAGGAAGAGGAAGGAACCGATCGGGCGGTTCGGGTCAGCGACGCCTGCGCGCGAGCGGCGCACAGCGTCGGACACCGCGTTCACCGCGTCCTTCTGGCCGACCACGCGCCCGGCCAGCAGCTCCTCCATGTGCAGGAGCTTCTCGGTCTCGCCCTGCATCATCTTGCCTGCCGGGATGCCGGTCCAGGAGGACACGACCTCCGCGATCACGTCCGGGGTGACCTCCTCGGTGAGCATCGTCTTCTGGGTCTCGCTGGCGCTCGCCTCCGCGTCCGCGAGCTGCTTCTCCAGCTCGGGGATGCGGCCGTAGCGTAGCTCGGAGACCTTGGCGTAGTCGCCGTCGCGCTCCGCGATCTCAGACTCGTTGCGCAGCCGCTCCAGCTCCTCCTTCGCGGACTGGACCGAGTCGATCTCCGCCTTCTCATTGGACCAGCGAGTTTTCAGCTCGTTCAGCTTTTCACGCTGGTCAGCGAGCTCCTGGCGCAGGTCCACCAGGCGCTGCTGGGACGCCGCGTCGGACTCCTTCTGCAGCGCGATCTCCTCGATCTCCAGTCGGCGGACCACGCGCTCGAGCTCGTCGATCTCCTGCGGCGAGGAGTCGATCTCCATGCGCAGGCGAGAACCGGCCTCATCCACCAGGTCGATCGCCTTGTCCGGCAGGAAACGGTTGGTGATGTAGCGGTTGGACAGCTCGGCGGCCGAGACCAGCGCGGAGTCCTGGATGCGCACGCCGTGGTGCACCTCGTAGCGCTCCTTCAGCCCACGCAGGATGCCAATCGTGTCTTCCACGGTCGGCTCGCCCACGTACACCTGCTGGAAGCGGCGCTCCAAAGCAGCGTCCTTCTCAATGTGCTGGCGGTACTCGTTCAGCGTGGTCGCGCCGACGAGGCGCAGCTCGCCACGGGCCAACATCGGCTTAATCATGTTGCCCGCGTCCATGGCACCCTCGCCGCTCGCGCCGGCGCCAACAATGGTGTGCAGCTCGTCGATAAAGGTGATGATCTCGCCGTCCGCCGACGTGATCTCGTCCAGCACGGCCTTCAGGCGCTCCTCGAACTCGCCGCGGTACTTCGCGCCCGCGACCATGGACCCCAGGTCCAGGGAGATCAGCGTCTTGCCCTTCAGCGACTCCGGGACGTCGCCCGCGACGATGCGGCGGGCTAGGCCCTCCACGATCGCGGTCTTGCCCACGCCGGGTTCGCCGATCAGGACCGGGTTATTCTTCGTGCGGCGGCTCAGTACCTGGACCACGCGGCGGATCTCCGAATCTCGCCCGATCACCGGGTCAATCTTGCCCTCACGGGCGCGTGCGGTCAGGTCGGTGGAGTACTTTTCCAGCGCTTGGAACTGGTCCTCCGGCGTCTCGGTCGTGACCTTCTTGTTGCCGCGGACGGACTGGAACGCAGACTTAATCGCATCGTACGTGGCGCCGCGCTTGGTCAGCAGCTCCGCGGCCTCATCGGTGCCGCGGGCGATGCCGGCGAGGAGTACCTCGGTGGACACGTATTCGTCGCCAAGCTCCCCGGCGAGCTCTTGCGACGCATTAAGCGCGTTGAGCGCATCGCGGTTGAAGTTGGGGTTGGCCATGTTCTGGCCCTCCGCCTTGGGGTAACCGGCGACCAGCTCGCCCGCCTCGCGCGCGACCGTCGCGGGGTCAACGCCCGTGGCTTTGAGGACGGGGGCGGCGATGCCGTCTTCCTGCGTAAGAATTGCCTGCAGCAGGTGCGCCGGGCGAATATCTGGATTCCCTGCCGCGGAGGCCTTCTGCAGCGCCTGCTGGATGGCCTCCTGCGTCTTTGTTGTGGGGGTAAAGGATGCCATGGTCAACATCGTCCTTTCCGTGTGCGTTTATGTTCGTCGTGTTTTATCTCCCGTTTTACTCGGGTCACTTCCTATAACGCACCGGAAGTTGAGTCTGTTCCACTCAACCCTGTTTTGTTGTTTACTCCCGCTTTGCCGGGACCCACTTCGAAGCAAAGGACAGAATCACCACGCCCACGGCCACCGCGAAGGCGATCCAGCCTAAGCCCGTGACAAAGCCGGCGATCACCGCGATGGGCGCGAGGATGGTCATGCCGATCTCAAACGGGGCGAAGCCGACGTACGCCACGCCGTACTCGTTGAGCGTGCCGGACTTCAGCTTCGGGTCGACCATCTTGAGCAGTGCGATACCGGTGGCCACTGCCGCGGTCGCCCAACCCCAGCCGAACAGGCCACGCTCGAGCCAGTTGGTGCCAAAGAACAGCGGGCCCGCCCACAGCATCCACACCACGCAGAACACGGTGCCCAGGACGAACAGGAGCAGGAGCGCCTGCCAGTACCCGGCGAGCGCCGCGGGCACGATCGACGCGATACCGAAGGCAATCATGTAGTCGGTGGCTGCGCCGGAGATGGAGCTAATGGTGTCGCGGTCCAGGTAGTTCGGCCGCCCGACAGCCTTCAGCAGGCCGCGGCCAATCAGGCCCACCACGCACGCCATCGCGAACAGGGGGATGGACACGTTTTCCCACTGCGACTTCACCAGCTGGTTCAGCATGTACGCAATGAGCACGGTAAACACCACGAAACCACCGTGCAGCGCCAGCGGCTCGATGGAGGACGGGTTGGTAGTCGCCTTGCCGATGGAGGGGCGCTCAGATTCGTCGTCAATATAGCCAGTGCGCAGCTCGCGGGGCAGGTCGCCGCTCAGCTCAGCCGCCTTGCCCTTGCGGATGCCCCAGTTTGCCACGATCACGCCGCCAACGATGGCCACCAGTGTGCCCACGGTCGCGGACGTAAAGCCGATGGACGAGGCGTTTTCCACCCCGACCCCCTCCAGCGCGGAACCGACCGCCGCCGCGGTGCCGAACCCGCCGACGAAGCCGACCGGCAGCATCATACCGAACCAGGGCTCCGTGCCAAACAGCGGCGCAAACAGGTACAGGCCCAGCAGGATGAACAGACCCCACTGCCCCATGAACATCGAGGTCGTATACGCCCACATGTTGCGCGCACCCGCGGCCACGGAGCCGCCGAGCTCCATCGAGTACGCCATTGACGCGAACACCACGGCGATCAACAGTGTCGTGTATGTGCCCACGCTGTCCGACCAGCTGATCACCCCGAGCACTTCCTGCCCGAGGACAAGACCGATCAGCCCCGCCGTGATCGGCGCAGGAAGCAGCAACGCCTGTAATACTTTCAGCCGGTTGCGGAGTACGTTGCCAATGATCAGAAGCACCGAGATCCAGCCAATATCAGTCAGCATTGTGTACGGCGTAAATTCCATTGCTGCCACCTACCTTTCCCATTGTTTTAGATGTCACATTACCCTGTAACGCATGAGCTCTTTCCGCACCGCCTCCCGCGAAGCAGCCCAAGTTTTGCTTAACGACGAATCGCTGTCCCGGTCCACACTCTGGACCTACTTCGTTGCTGAATTCCCTGAGGCAACCGGTCTTCTCCCGGCCGGCGTGACGGAAGCAACGCACTCCATGGTGTGCGTGCCGGGGAAGGCGCTGCTGCGCGTCGCCGACACCGCGCCGGACGACGAGTCGGTGGACCCCACCGCTCTCGCCCCGGCCGTCGAGGGGGGTCTGCGGGACTGGGCCCTGCACATGCGCAGGACCGGCTTTCCCTCCGCCGAGTACCCGCGCGCGGCAAAGCTGTACCAGGACCTGATCGCTTCCATGCTCGGCCACGGGCTCGACGAGCGAGTCGCCCGGACGCTGGAGGAGTTCGGCGAGGTCATGCGCAGCGCGGCCGAGCAGGCTGACCAAAAGGGCATTCCGGCGGCCTCCGCCGCCCAGGTCACCTCGGTCATCGCGGCCTCGTCCTTCGAGGGCGCTCCCGCCGCAGCGCGCACCCGCATCGTGCGCCTGGAAACCAGCACGCCCATTCCGCACGAGCCCGGGCAAGTGGTGCCGGTGCTGCAGACGAACCGCCAGGGCGTGTGGCACGACCTGGCGCCGGCGTTGCCGTACAACGAGCTCGGCCAGCTGGAGTTCCACGTCCGCGAGGAGTTGGACGTGGAAGTGGGCGACTACGTCACGCTCGGCGCAGCTTACGGGACTGCTCCGCTGCGTGGCGTCGATAAGCGCCCTGGCCACAGGCTCCTCATTGTCGCCGACGGCACAGGCCTGGCGGCGGCGAAGGCGATGGTGTTCGACCTGATGGAGCGCGACGAGCGTCCCGAGGTTGAGCTGATGATCGGCGTGGAGCACGAGGACGAGTTCTATGACCTGCACACGTTTGCTTCGCTGACCTCGAGCTCCGAGGTGCACGATTGGCTCACCATCACCTGTGTTGCGGAGCAGGTGATCGACCCGGAGGACCCGGAGTCGCCCGCGATTGTGGAGGGGCTGCGCCGCGTGTGGATCGGCGTCGAACGGCTCGCATCGGCGACGGGCACTTGGTGGGGCCGCGACGTCGTGGTCTGCGGCAGCGTCGCCCGTTGCACGCTGATCACGGACGCCATGAAGGAAGCTGGCGCGCCAGCACCGACCGTGGTTGCCATGGACGAGGAAGCCGATTGGTTTAACGAGCACTAGCCGAGCCTCTCGTATTCCTCAATCCACAGGTCCTCGTACTCCCTCATCGTCATCGCGTTGTCGTCGCGGTACGGCCGCTGGTACGAGGGCGAGATAAACCGCGTGCCGTCCGGGAAGACGAAGTGCACGTCGTCGGCGTCTTTGATAATCCGCGTGTGCCCCTCCGTCACCAGTGAATGACACGCAGAGCACAGCGGCAACAGGTTTTCCATGGTCGTTTCGCCGCCCAGCGCCCAGTCCTCCACGTGGTGAACCTCGATGAACCTGGTATGGGTGCACCCCGGCACCGCGCATTCACTGCCCCACATTGTCATGAGCGCGTTGAGCTGCGCGTCGTTGGCAAGCCGCGCCGACTTCGACGTGTTGATGATCAGCCCCTGGTCATTCACCTCGTTCACCCGCACGATGGCGTTCGACACGGCGTGGGCAATGCTTATCGACGCCTCTCCCACCCCATTCGGCATATAGGCCCGCCCATCCGTCGTCGTCACGATATTCACGTGCGCTCCCGGCGCGCGCAGTGGGTTCTTCGGCTTGCTGCGCACCACATTGACCATGCCCATAAACGCCGCGAGCATGGCTTTCCCCACCGGCAGGCCGAAGCCGGATTGGTTAGTCATCTCCTTCAGGGCCTCGTCGACGCCGTCCTGTTCCACCACCTCCGCGAGGTCGACGTCGTAGTAGGACAGTTCGCCGATCTTGAGGGCCGCGGCGACCTTCGCGCCTTCCAGCGGGCTGAGGTCCGCCCACAACCCGAATCTGCCGTTCTTCCGCTCCGCAATGCGGACATACGAGGAGGGGTTGCTCTCTCCCTCCTCGCCCTCACGCTGGCGCCACGCGAGCTCGGCTTCAAGCTCGTGGTAGCCGAGCTTGATGGCCAACTCGACGAGCTCGGCCTCATCATTGTGCTTGAGATACGGCAGGAGTAGCCGCACTTTGGAGTAGTTCACGTCTCCCTCGTTGAACGCCTCCGCGAGGAGCGAGTAGCACATGAGATCACGCGCGATGGAGACGTATTCGTGCGCGGTGGATTTTGAAATACCTAGCCGCCGAATGAGCCACTGAGCCGTCGTTGTTGCGCCGAGGCGACGCGCGAGTCGCAGCTTGTCAAAGATGCCGATGTCGCGCAGTAGCGCCGCCTTCTGCCGAGTCATTCGCCCGAAGGTCGATGCAATCCGGTCTGCTAATTGCGTGATTGCGCAGGAGCCAGTAGGCGATTCCTGTTCGACAGACTCATCATCAGCGATAGCATTTTCGATTTTTTCAGGACTGGGATGCTTTGGTGATTCGGTCATGATGCGTGGCTCCGTTCATGGGTTGTCGGGGTGTTGGCAATGAAGATAGCACCCCCACCGAACATCGCCCTGACCTGCACTTTTATCAAGTTAAGTACGTTAACAACGTTGACGTTCGCTAGCGCGTTGAGTCGCGGCAACCAACGACTGAAGGAAGTCCGCATTGCGGACTTTTCTCAGCATTCTACGTTCGAACAACATGGATTTCGCGCACACCCATTCCAACGTGACTGAACGGAGTCCGCATTGCGGACTTTTCTCAGACGGCGGGCTCTACGACATTCGCGTCGATGCCTCAATATCCACCACCGGAAGCGCGCGGCGGGTTGCGCCAACGGCATCGAGATCAATGTCCGCGACGAGAATTTCCGGTCCGTATCCCGCCTCCTCAACCACGACGCCATCCGGCGCGACGACCACCGAGTGCCCGATCCCGGTCGGCCCCGACTCCTGCCCAGCCTCTCGCTCGAAGTCGGGACGGGCCTGTCCCGCTGCTGCAATGAATACGCCCGAATCAAGTGCGCGCGCACGGGTGAGCAAGCGCCACTGCTCAAGCTTACCGCCCCCATCCGCCCAGCTCGTTGGCACGACGATCACCTCGGCACCGCGGCGGGCCAGCTCGCGGAACTGCTCCGGGAAACGAATATCAAAGCAGATAGCTACCCCTACGCGTACGCCATCGCAATCGAAAGTCACGAGCCGCTCCCCCGCTTTGACGGTGTCAGATTCGCGATAGTCGAACGCGTCGTAGGTATGAATCTTGTCGTAACCCAGGTGCACGCCTGCACCCGTAATGAGCGCCGTGTTGTAGACCCGGTTGATCGTCCTCCCGTTCACCTCGCGGGAATCCGCAGGCCGAAACATCCCCGCCACAATGGTTACCCCAGCGTCCGTCGCGAGCTGCCGGAGCGCGGTGGCGAACTCGCCATCCAGCTCCTCGGCCTGCTTATCCAAGCGCCCCTGCCCGAAGGCCTGGCTCGTCGCCTCCGGCAACACAATCAGGCTCGCCCCCTGCTCGGCCGCGTTTCGAATGAGCGGCGACACCTTAGCCAGGTTTTCGCGCACGTCAGGGCCGGTGGTGGTTTGAATGCAAGCAAGTTTCATGCACCCTATGCTAAACATTTTCAAATTTGTTTGCCGCACCCATTGATTCGTTTATTACGATTTTGTAGGGTTGCACCATGACCTTTTTACACCTTACGCAATCCACAGCTTCCACCGCCCGCGCTCACACCCCGCCGGACCTCACTCATTATGACCCACGCCTTTCCCCATCATCCACCGCAACCGCGTTATCCACAGTATATTCGCACCACACGTTAGCCATGCAGCACACCACCGGCGGGATCCACGCACACCTCGACCAGGTTGCCCGGTTTGCCGACCACGTCTGTGACCTCGACAGTACCATCGCGGGGAGGCTCGATGCGCACCGATAGCGCCGTCTACCAGCCCGCCCTCTTCCCCGACGAGTTGCGCCGGGCGGCGGATGAGGTGTGGGAGGGGCTGTGTGGCGTCGATAGGCAACTGCTCAATGCGCGCCAGGCCAGCGAAGCTTTGGTTCGATCCGGCTTCGAAGGCCCTGCGGCGAACGCATCGAATGCGACCCTCAACGCGTACGCGGCTGAGCTGGAAACGCAACGGGCGGACCTCGAGCGGGTTCGTGCAATTCTGCAGGTTGCCGCGTTGGCACACGCCTGCTTGGACGCGGTGGCGGAGGTGGCGATTCGGGCGGGGCACCACCAACTCATCCAGTGGCTCAACCGCCGATCCCAGGCGCTCGACCGCGAAACCGCAGATGCGCTGCGCACGAACGTGCCGCTCCATACTATTGACGGACTCTTCGCCCACCCCGACGACTCACTCGAGCAGGTCCACGCGCGGCACACCGCGACCGTCCCCGCCGCGACGCTGCAGACCGTCGAAGCCAGCGGCGGCACCATCTTGGAAGCCGGTCCGGCGAGCACCACCGTGATGATTGGTAACACCGTCGCGCCCGAGCGGGTGATCACCATGGTCGCCGGCACGCACACCGGCAAGCCGGAGGACTTGGGCGGCGAGCTCGACAAGGCACAACGCATCGCCGCGCGCACCGGCGCGTCCGTCGTCGTCTGGCAGGGCTACGGCCCGCCCACCAACATCCCCGACGCGGGCGCGCGGATCAACGCCGTGCGCGGCGCGGACAACCTCGCGCAGTTCCAAGCCGCCCTCGAGTCCCGCTTCCCCAGCGCCCAAAAGACGATCGTCGCGCATAGCTACGGCACGCTCGTCCCCACACTTGCCGCCGCCGAGCATGGATTGCTTGTCGACGACCTGTGGCTCCTCGGCAGCGCCGGGGTCGCTGGCGACAGCGTGGACGACTTGGCACTCGCGGGGCCGGACTCCGCCGTGTTCGTTGTGGACTCGCCGGATGACATCATCCTCACCCTGCGTTCGGGTCCGGATGCTGCGCTGGGGGCCTCGCCGTCGTCGCCAAGCTATGGCGCCACCCCTATCGAGGGCGTGACCGGGAGCCATACAGACTATTTCACAGATCCGGCGTTCCTGTCTGCCTTAGCACAAGAGGGCGGACAATATGGGCGTTTTTAGGTATCATGTTTTGCGTTTAGTGATTCATCACCCAATAGGAGGGAATCCATGGCACAAAATTTTGCAGAAAACGTCGTAGCTAGGCTCGAAGAACTCGGCATCAAGCGCATCTACGGGCTGGTCGGCGACTCGCTAAATCCGCTGTCGGATGCAGTGCGCCAGAGCGACATCGAATGGGTCCACGTCCGCAACGAGGAGGCCGCCGCGTTCGCCGCTGGCGCTGACTCGCTCGCAGCCGATGAGCTCGCCGTGTGCGGCGCATCCTGCGGCCCGGGCAACACCCACTTCGTGCAGGGCCTGTACGAGTCGCACCGCAACGGCTCCAAGGTTCTGGCAATCGCTTCCCACATCCCGACCATGGAGATCGGCTCCTCCTTCTTCCAGGAGACCCACCCCGAGCTGCTCTTCCAGGAGTGCTCCTCCTACTGCGAGGTCGTCCACAACCCGGACCAGGGCATGCGCGTGTTCCACAACGCAGTACAGAACACCCTGGCCGGCAACGGCGTGTCCGTGATGGTCGTGCCCGGCGACGTCTTCGCCGCCGACGTCACCGACGGCCCGCACACCGCAGACTCCGTCTACGCCACCGGCGCCAAGAAGCGCGTGTTCCCGGATCCGCACGAGGCCGCTCGCCTCGTCGAGGCCATCAACAACGCCGAGAAGGTCACCATCTTCGCCGGCTGGGGCGCTCGTGACGCCCGCGACGAAGTCTTCGCCCTGGCGGAGAAGATCAAGGCGCCGATCGGCCACTCCTTCCGCGGCAAGATGTACTTCGAGCACGACAATCCGTACGACGTCGGCATGTCCGGCCTGCTCGGCTACGGCGCGTGCCTGGACGCCATGGACGAGTCCGACCTGTTCATCATGGTCGGCACCGACTTCCCGTACTCCGACTGGCTGCCGGACGAGAACGTCGCGCAGATTGACATCGACGGCAGCCACATCGGCCGCCGCACCAAGGTCGACTACCCGGTCGTCGGTGACGTGAAGAGCGTCATTGAAAACATTCTCCCGCACATCGAGGAGAACAAGGACCGCAAATTCCTGGACAAGATGCTCAAGCGCCACTACCAGCTGCTCGAGCACGTGGTGAACAACTACACCAAGAAGGCAGCCGAGTCCACGAAACCGATCCACCCGGAGCTGGCAGCCTCCGTGCTGGACGAGCTGGCTGATGACGACGCCTACTTCACCGTCGACACCGGCATGTGCAACGTCTGGTCCTCGCGCTACCTCACCCCGAACGGCAAGCGCGACGAGGCCGCGTCCTTCCTCCACGGCACCATGGCCAACGCACTGCCGATGGCCATCGGCGTGCAGGCAGCCTTCCCGGACCGCCAGGTCATCTCCTGGTCCGGCGACGGCGGCCTGGGCATGCTCATGGGCGAGCTGCTCACCATCAAGCTGCACCAGCTGCCGGTGAAGGTCATGTGCTTCAACAACTCCTCCCTCGGCATGGTCAAGCTCGAGATGATGGTTCAGGGCATGCCGTACTTCGGCACCGACCACGAGGAAGCCAACTACGCCGAAATTGCCAAGGGCGTTGGCATCAAGGCCTTCCGTGTGGAGGACCCGGACGACCTCAAGCCGGTGATCAAGGAGGCCCTGGAGTACGACGGCCCGGCCCTCGTTGACATTGTCACGGACCCGAACGCGCTCTCCCTGCCGCCGGGGATTACCTGGGACATGATGAAGGGCTTCACCAAGTCCGGCGCCCGCACCGCCTTCCTCGAGGGCGGCGTCGGCCGACTGTTTGACCTGGCCAAGTCCAACCTGCGCCACATCGGCGGCGCAGCGGCCATCGAGTTCGGCGGCTAGTCCGGACGCACGAAAAGAGGGGACGCAGTCAGATCGACTGCGTCCCCTCTTTTGCTGTCGCGGTTAGGGTTGTGCGCGGCGGCGTCGAGAAGCTGCGGGCTCCCACGTCACCACCGCTGTCGAGCGCGGCACGTGCACGAGCTCGCCGCCGCGGGCGGGGCGGGACTCGAGGCGCTTGCGCAGCTGGGTGTTCTCCTCGTGCTTCGCGGCCAGCTCTTCCTGCAACTCAT
This sequence comes from Corynebacterium sp. Marseille-P8863, assembly GCF_946902955.1. Taxonomy (NCBI): domain Bacteria; kingdom Bacillati; phylum Actinomycetota; class Actinomycetes; order Mycobacteriales; family Corynebacteriaceae; genus Corynebacterium; species Corynebacterium sp. Marseille-P8863. The sequence goes on from NZ_CAMPQC010000012.1 coordinate 34,566, forward strand.
CGATCTGCTCGGTGAGCTGGATAATCGTCTTGATGCCGGCCAGGTTCACGCCGTCCTCCTGGGACAGCTGCTGGATCCGGCGCAGCAACGAGATGTCCCGGCGCGAGTAGCGGCGCCCGCCGCCGCGCGTGCGCATCGGGGTGACTAGGCCCATCCTGTCGTAGGTGCGCAGCGTCTGGGCGTGCATGCCGGTGAGCTCCGCGGCAACGGAGATTACGAAGTACTGCTCGGTTTCCCTCGACACGTGGCTCACCTCCTACTGTGCGCCGGCCCACCCGGCGCGCGGGTCAAAGCCGGAGTCCCGCTCCGCCTGGTGGTAGGCGCGCAGCGCGCTGGTTGCGGCCGCATCCAGGTCGTCGGGCACCTTCACCTCGACGGTGACCAGCAGGTCGCCGGCCTTGCCAGACTTCTTCGGCACACCGCGGCCCTTCACGCGCAGGGTGCGCCCGTTCGGGGTGCCCGCGGGGATCTTCACGCGGACGCGCTTCTCCAACGTCGGCACCGTCACGGTGCCGCCGAGGGCGAGCTCGCCGAAGGACACGGGAACCGTGACTTCCAGGTCGTCGCCGGAGCGGGTGAAGACGGCGTCGTCACGCACGTGCACGCTGACAAACAGGTCGCCCGCTGGCGTGCCGTTCGGCCCGGCCTCGCCCTGGCCGGCCAGGCGCACCTTCTGCCCGTCGACCACGCCGGCGGGGATCCGCACCGTGATCGTGCGGGCCCGACGCACGGTGCCGGTGCCGCGGCAGGTGGTGCAGGGGTCCTCGATGATCTCGCCCGTGCCCTGGCACTCCGGGCACGGCCGGGCCATGCCGAACGCGCCGTTGTTCTCCCGGATGTAGCCCGAGCCGGAGCAGTGGCTGCACCGGTGGGTTTTTCCGTCCTTTGAGCCGGAGCCGTGGCAGGTGGTGCACGGCGCGTCGCCAGTCAGCTCGACGGGGAAGGTGGTGCCCTTCGCCGCCTCGCGGAAGTCGAGCGTTATTTCCGTTTCGACGTCGGCCCCCCGCGACGGCCGAGCGTTCCTGCCAGCACCGCCGCCGCGGTTAAAGAGGCCACCGAAGAGATCACCAATGCCGCCGTCTCCAGCTTGTCCAGCACCGGCGTTTCCGAAGATGTCTGAGAATCCGGAGTAGTCCGAGAAGTCCGTCTGCGTCGTGCGAAACCCGCCGGGAAACCCGGTACCACCTCCCCCGAAGCGCCCAGCACCCATCATGGACTTGAACTGGTCGTATTCCTTGCGTCGCGCCTCGTCACCGAGGACGTCGTACGCCTCCGCCACGCGCTTGAACTTCTCCTCCGCAGCTTTGTCGCCGGGGTGGGAATCTGGGTGGTTTTCGCGTGCGAGTTTGCGGTACGCCTTCTTAATGTCTGCAGCCGAGGCGCTTGAGGAGACCCCGAGGTCACCGTAGTAGTCCTTGCCTGCCCATTCCTGTTGCATTGCCATCTCGCACCCTCCTTTCACGCAATGTTAGTGCGTTGCTCTCGAGTCATTCTGTTGTTCTACGAAAAGGGCCGGGGAAGAGTCCGCTTCGTTATCGCTTCCTCGTTCCCCGGCCTCGAGCCGTTGGGCCGATCGTGGCCCTAGGCGTTATCTGCTGCGTTATCTGCTGCGTCGCCCTCAGCGTTTTCCGCAGGGTCCGCGATGATCACCATCGCGTTGCGGATCAGGCGCTCGCCGACGCGGTAGCCCTTGCGCAGCACCGTCCCGACGACCTGCTCGCCGCCGGAGGACAGGTCCTGCACCGCCTCGTGGATCTCCGGGTTGAAGGGCTCGCCCTCCGCGCCGAAGGCCTCGACCTTTTGGTTGGCCAGCACGCCGCGGAACTTGTCGGCGAAGGACTTCAGCGGCCCTTCTTTCAGGTCGCCGTGCTGGTCGGCCAGGTCAAGGTCGTCCAGCAGCGGCAGCAGCTCGCTGGCAAACTTCGCCTTCGCGTGGTCCGCGATCTGGCCGCGCTCGCGATCGGTCCGGCGGCGGTAGTTCGCGTACTCGGCGCTTACTCGCTGCAGGTCCTCAGTGCGCTCGGCCAGTTGCTTTTCGACGGAGTCGCCCTCCTCGACAACCTCCTCGGCGGCTTCGCCGTCGAGGCTGGCCTCAATGTCGGCGAGTTCCTCGTCGACGCTCTGGGCGCCCGCGGCTTCTTCCGCGGCCGCTTCAGCCTCGTCGGGGGTGACGAACTGCTCGTCGGTGTTCTCCGGTGCGCCCGGATCTTCCGGCATCTGCGGGTTCGGGTTCGTCATAACCTGACCACTCCTGACTTACTTGTTGTCGGAGTCGTTGGACTCCTCAGCGTCGTCCTCGACAACCTCGGCGTCAACAACGTTGTCGTCGCCTGCGGCGGCGTCGGCCTGGGTTGCGCCCTCGTTGGCCTGTGCCTCGTAGAGGACCTTGCCCAGCTCCTGGGACTCGGTGTTCAGCTTCTCCACGGCGGACTTCACGGCCTCGAGGTCGTCGCCCTTGAGCGCCTCGTCCACGGCATCTGCAGCCTCGGTGACGCGGGTCTTCAGGTCCTCCGGCAGCTTGTCGGAGTTCTCATCCATAAACTTGCGCGTCTGGTAAGCGGCGGTCTCCGCGTTGTTGCGGGTCTCCTGCTCCTCGCGGCGCTTCTTGTCCTCCTCCGCGTGCTGCTCGGCGTCCTTGACCATGCGGTCGATCTCCTCCTGGGACAGGCCGGAGCCGTCCTGGATCTTGATCGTGTTCTCCTTGCCGGTGGCCTTGTCCTTCGCGGACACGGAGACGATGCCGTTTGCGTCGATGTCGAAGGTGACCTCGATCTGCGGCACACCGCGCGGCGCCGGAGCGATGCCTGCCAGCTCGAAGGAGCCGAGCAGCTTGTTCGCAGACGCCATCTCGCGCTCGCCCTGGAAGACCTGGATCTGCACGCTGGGCTGGTTGTCCTCAGCGGTGGTGAAGGTCTCGGAACGCTTCGTCGGGATGGTGGTGTTGCGCTCGATCAGCTTGGTCATCACGCCGCCCTTGGTCTCGATACCGAGGGAGAGCGGGGTGACGTCGAGAAGCAGCACGTCCTTGACGTCGCCACGGAGCACGCCAGCCTGCAGGGCTGCGCCGAGGGCCACAACCTCGTCCGGGTTCACGGACTTGTTCGGGTCCTTGCCGGTCAGCTCCTTGACCAGGTCGGTCACGGCCGGCATACGGGTGGAGCCACCGACCAGGACGACGTGGTTGATGTCGCCGACCGAGAGGCCAGCGTCCTTGATCACCTGGTTGAACGGGGACTTGGTGCGGTCCAGCAGGTCAGAGGTGATCTTCTGGAACTCGGTGCGGGTCAGGGTCTCGTCCAGGAAGAGCGGGTTCTTCTCGGAGTCAACGGTGATGTACGGCAGGTTGATGGAGGCCTGCTGGGAGGAGGACAGCTCGATCTTTGCCTTCTCCGCAGCCTCGCGCAGACGCTGCATTGCCATCTTGTCCTTGGACAGGTCCACGCCCTGTGCGGACTTGAACTTGTCTACCAGCCACTCAACGATGCGGTTGTCCCAGTCATCGCCGCCCAGCTCGTTGTCGCCGGCGGTAGCGAGGACCTCAACGACGCCGTCGCCGATCTCCAGCAGGGAGACGTCGAAGGTGCCGCCGCCCAAGTCGAAGACCAGGATGGTCTGCTCGGAGTCGTTCTTCTCCAGGCCGTACGCCAGCGCAGCCGCGGTCGGCTCGTTGACAATACGCAGGACGTTCAGGCCCGCAATCTGGCCGGCCTCCTTGGTGGCCTGGCGCTGTGCGTCCTCGAAGTATGCCGGGACAGTAATAACCGCGTCAGTCACCTCGTCGCCCAGGTACGCCTCCGCGTCGCGCTTCAGCTTCATCAGCGTACGAGCGGAGATCTCCTGCGGGGTGTAGTCCTTATCATCAATGTTGATGGTCCAGTCATCGCCCATGTGGCGCTTGACGGAGCGGATCGTACGGTCAACGTTGGTCACCGCCTGGTTCTTTGCGGACTGACCAACCAGCACCTCGCCGTTCTTCGCAAACGCGACAACGGACGGGGTGGTGCGGGAACCCTCGGCGTTCGCGATAACGACCGGCTCGCCGCCCTCCAGGACGGAGACGACCGAGTTCGTGGTGCCAAGGTCAATACCTACTGCGCGTGCCATGTTGCATTCCTCCTGTAAACGTGGGGTTTATCAATAAGTTGATGTGCTGTGACTCAACTTCACGGCAACCACTGTAACAGATGATCTGCCGCTCTTGAGTCCGTCGCACTCAATCCTTACAACGGCACGCGGTATAAAGTTGTTCCCACCCGACTCAACTTTTTATATTGCAGCAGCTCAGGGGACGTTTCTCACGGCTGGAATTGCGCCAAAGCGTCGTCAACAAACGGTCGCGCCGCGTAGCCCAGGCCGACGAGCGCGAACAGACCGAGCACGATGCCCGTGATGCCGAGCCCGGTGGTCTGGCTCGACGTCATGGAGCTTGCTGGCAGGACCGAGCTGCCGCGCGTCTTGCCGTCGGCGCAGTCCGAAAACGCCTGACTGTAGGACAGGATCGGCGCGGCGAACTCGGGCGCGTGGGTCTTGGCGGCGTCGATGATTCCGTCGCGGATGTCCACAAGGCTCGTGCCAAACAGGATGCCGCCGACGGTCCCGCCGACCACGGGCCCGAAGTCCACGCCGTGGAGCGGCCCCTCCTCGCGCGCCTTGGCCGGAGTGATCGTGATCGTTTGGTCCGTAATCACGTCCTTCTTGGCGGCGTTGAGGAATCCGACCATGCGCCAGTACTTATCCTTTTGCGTCCCCAGCGCGAGCGCCGCCTGCGCGGCGGAGACCTTCTTGTCCGCGGGGACGGGCAGGTCGCTGGCGCTTGCCACGCCCTTCCGCGAGCCGTACTCCCAGACGATTTCGGCTTGCGCCCGGGCGTCGTCACCCTCAACACTGTCGCGGACCTGCTCGCCCAGCCGGGTGAACAGCGCGGAGTAGGCACCGTTGACGCGCTCGGTGTCCGTGCCCGTAAAAGTGATGGTGCACTGGTCTTTGTCGGAGTCGTAAGTGGTTTCGTAGGCGTTCGCGTGCGGGGCGACGAGCGCCGAGGCAGAAAGCGCAGCGGCGAGGGCGGCGCCGGCGCAGCGCCTGGTGGTGTAGTTCACGTAGAGTGCTCTTTTCTTGAATGCAGGTTGGCCCCGCGGTCCGCGCATGGGGAGCGGGACGGCGGGGCGTCGATAAGCGAGGGGCTCTTAGAACAGCCCAGTCTCGTTCTCGTCGTAGGAGACGAGCAAGTTCTTGGTCTGCTGGTAGTGGCCCAGCATCATGAGGTGGTTCTCGCGGCCGATGCCGGACTGCTTGTAGCCGCCGAACGCCGCGTGGGCCGGGTAGGAGTGGTACTGGTTTACCCACACGCGACCAGCCTGAATGGCGCGGCCGGCGCGGTAGATTGTGTTCTGGCTGCGGGACCACACGCCGGCGCCGAGACCGTAGATCGTGTCGTTGGCAATGCGGATCGCCTCGTCGTAGTCCTTGAAGGTGGTCACGGACATGACCGGGCCGAAGATCTCGTCCTGGAAGATCTTCATGTCGTTGGTGCCCTTGAACACGGTCGGCTCAATGTAGAAGCCGTTCTCCAGCCCCTCGAGCTTGTTCACGTGGCCGCCGGTGAGCGTCTCCGCACCCTCCTTCGGGCCGAGCTCCAGGTAGCTGGTGATCTTGTCCATCTGCTCCTGCGACGCCTGGGCGCCCATCTGCACGTCCGTATCCAGCGGGTTGCCCACCTTGATCTGCTTCACGCGCTGCACGCCGAGCTCGAGGAACTCGTCCGCGATGGACTCGTGGATCAGGGCGCGCGACGGGCAGGTGCAGACCTCGCCCTGGTTCAGCGCAAACATGGCGAAGCCCTCGATGGCTTTCTGCTTGAAGCTGTCGTCGCGCGCGAGCACGTCCTCAAAGAACAGGGACGGGGACTTGCCGCCCAGCTCCAGGGTGACCGGGATGATCTTGTCCGCGGCCGCCTTGTTGATGATCTTGCCCACCTGGGTCGAGCCGGTAAACGCGATCTTGGCAATGCGGTCGGAGCCGCTCAGCGCAGCACCCGCCTCGTCGCCGTAGCCGTTGACCACGTTGACCACGCCAGCCGGGATGAGGTCACCGATCAGGTCCATCAGGTAGAGGATGGAGGCCGGGGTCTGCTCCGCCGGCTTCATCACCACGGCGTTGCCCGCAGCCAGGGCCGGGGCGAGCTTCCACACCGCCATGAGCAGCGGGAAGTTCCACGGGATGATCTGGCCGACCACGCCGAGCGGCTCGTTGAAGTGGTAGGCGACCATGTTGTCATCGATCTGGCTGAGGCGGCCCTCCTGGGCGCGGATCGCGCCCGCAAAGTAGCGGAAGTGGTCAATCGCCAGCGGGATGTCGGCGGCGAGCGTTTCGCGCACGGCCTTGCCGTTCTCCCAGGTCTCGGCCACCGCGATGTCCTCGAGGTGCTCCTCCATGCGGTCCGCGATGCGGTGCAGCATGAGCGCACGCTCCGCTACCGAGGTCTTCCCGAACGCGGGTGCCGCCTTGTGCGCGGCGTCCAGCGCCAGGTTGATGTCCGCCTCCTTGCCGCGCGCGACGCGGCAGAAAGTCTCGCCGGTGACCGGGGTGATGTTGTCAAAGTACTCGCCGTCCACCGGCGCGAGCCAGTCGCCGCCAATGTAGTTGTCGTACTGCTCGCGGAACTTCACGCTGGAGCCGGCGGTGCCGGGGTTGGGGTAGACAGTCACGGTCTGTTTCCTTTCGCCAATCGAGGATCGAATGTGACCCACCCTACACCACAGGACAGACGAGAGCTAGGGCATAGCGCCTATCGACGCCCCGCCAACCCCTCACACCTGCTCAAAACGGGATGCACGCCCCTGCCCCTTCGGGACTATGTCGCCCCTGTCCGCTATCCCATCCAAGAGGCGCTTCGACGTCCCCCGAGCGACGCCGGTAAGACGCATAAAATCACCAGTAGTGATCGCTTCGTGGACGCTCAGCCAACGCTCGACAGTGCACGTCGCCTCCAACGGGTCAGTGGTTCGGTACGGCAGCAACTCGCGCACCGGATCTTCGTTGCGATGCCGCTCAATTCGGTCCACCGTGGTCTCCCCGAGCACCCACACATCGTTGTACTTGGCAACGATCGGGGTGGCGTCGACAAGCGTCTGCTTCGCCACATCGAGCGCTGCCTGTGCAGACTCCACAGAAGCCTGGAGCTGCTCTGCGAGCTGAGACGGAGTGATAAACGGGTGATAAAGAAGGTGGTAAAGCAAAATGCTCAGGCGATAATCCTCCTTGCGCTCCGCAGGCCGCAAAGCGTTCATAACCTCCAGCACGGGTGTGGAAGGCATGCCGCCACGCAACGTGACTTCAACGGAAACACCACTTACCTCTTCAATCTGCGGCGGGTTGTGCCCGAGCGCGATCATCGCCCGGTACATACGGTCAATGCCGACCCCCTGCTTATCCACAAGCCCGGTCGCGCGGAACAAGTCCGCAAGCGCCGGGTACCTCGCTTCACGCTGCGTGAGAATGTTTGACGCATTTACATGTCCTACGAATCCGCCCGGACTGTGGACTTCCAGCATCGCGTCCGAATCAGTCCACCGCACCTCCGTCGGCCCGGACCTGTTCCAATCTCGGTGAATAACACCGTTGAGGACCGCTTCACGCACCGCACTGCGCGGTAACTGCCGGATCGGCACGTGGCTAAAACCGTGTTCCACCGTGACCTGAGAGTTGAGCACATCCAGTGCGGTTTCTACTTGATAGATTTGCTCCGCCAACGACTGTTCCGGCACCGGCGCCACTCGGTTGCGCACGCTTCCACTTGGGACATCGAACTGCGTGAGCTCTAGGCCAACGGTTCCCAGGCTAGTTACCAACATCGCTGCAGCAGCAGAAAGTCGACCATCACTGCGGAGCGCCCCAAGAGAGCGGAGGAGCTCCTCATCGGTCTGCTCCCATGGTTCTGCCTGTCGCCACTTTCGCAGGATCGAAAGCGCCTCTGGTCGTGCGTCGGCAGCAGTGCGCTCGGAAGCAATAGCCGTTAGGTCGAAAGACTGCATCGACGCACGATGCTGCCACCACTCCGAGCGATCAACCAGCTGACACGAATCACCTACACGCCAGCGCAAACGATCAGACGTATCCTCAACAGGTGCCGGAGCCTGGCCGACAAGGATAACCAACAACCGAAACCCCTCGACTTGACGCGCCGAAATATCCGGAGCCACCCCGACCCGTGAGTTAATCTCCCGCCTCAGCCAATCAATGCTCAGCTCTGTGCCGAGTAAGCGCCCTGTGCCGTCTTCCACACCTACGATCAGGGCACCACCGCCGGGAGAATTCGCCATGCACGCCACTTCATCGGCAAGCTTGGTGGCAGCATCCGGATTCTCAGGCCGCCCCGGCAACAGCTCGCGCCCCTGCCTACGTCCAGCTTCTTCCTTAAAATCGATCGCCTGGGTTTCTTTTGTCCCCCTGAGACAGCCATCTTCTACCGAATCGAGAATCTGGGCAACCTCGCGCAGCAAGAATGCGCGGTGTTCCATTCCGCCGATCACTGCCATGTCCATCCTCCTCGTGTGCGAATCTCACAACAATCGCCAAAATAGCAAAAGATTGATAGATTAGACACCCCCTTAATCTGTCAATAATTCGCCAAATGACAAAACACTGACAGATTAGGCACCCCCTTAATCTCACAATGAATCGTCATTCCAAGAGACTCCGGATGATTCTGCGTTCAACTCGACGCCGCGCCCACCCCGGCCGACTCATGCGTTTCCGCGTATATCTGGCAGAATCAACGGGGTGAACAAGAAGAATTCCCACAACTTCGTCGGCGCGCTCGATACAGAGGCCCACGACGTCGACATGAAGCCCACCCCGGCCGACGCCGCCCAGGAGCTCTCCAAGGAGCCCACCGACCGCGGCGAGGTCATCGCCGCAGATGGTCGCACCGCCGCCGCGTGGGCGCTGCGCTTCATCATCATCGTCGCCGCCACCGCACTGGTGCTCTACCTGCTCAAGTTCGTCTGGATGGGCCTCCTGCCCATCTTCCTCGCGCTCATCGTCTCCACGGTCCTCTGGCCGCCGGTGCGCTGGCTGCGCTCCAAGAAGTTCCCCGCGGCCCTCGCCACCTTCACGGTGATCATCGGCTTCTTCGGCATCATCGGCGGCATCTTCGCTGCGATGGGCCCGACCGTGAAGAAGCAGGGCACGCAGCTCTACGACCAGGCCGGACAGGGCGTCTACCAGATCATCGCCTGGGTCAACGAGCGCGTCGACCCCTCCATCATTGACCCGAACAAGATCCGTGAGCAGATCTCGCAGGTGACCGACGCGCTGCGCGGGCAGGCGTCGAATATCGCTTCCGGCGTCTTCTCCGGCATCGGCGCGATCGCCTCGGTGGGCACCACCCTGGTGCTCACGCTGATCCTCACCTTCTTCTTCCTCAAAGACGGCGACGGCTTCCTCCCCTGGCTGCGCAAGTACGTCGGCGTGAAGGCCGGCTGGCACCTCACCGAGGTCTGCATGCGCTCGTGGAACACGCTCTCCGGATTCATCCGCACGCAGGCGATCGTGTCGGGCGTGGACGCCATCTTCATCGGCATCGGCCTCCTCGTCCTGGGCGTGCCGCTGTGGCCGGTCCTGGCTGTGGTGACCTTCTTCGCGGGCTTCATCCCGATCGTCGGTGCGTTTACCGCTGGCGCCTTGGCCGTGATCATCGCGCTTGTGTCCAACGGGTTCATGAACGCGGTCTTCGTACTCATCCTCATCATCGCCGTGCAGCAGATCGAGGGCAACGTCCTCCAGCCGATCCTGCAATCTCAGGCAATGGGCCTGCACGCCGCGATCGTACTGCTCGCTGTCGCACTCGGCGGCACCATCTTCGGCATCGTCGGCGCGTTCCTCGCGGTGCCGGTCGCCGCCGTGGTGGCAGTGTGGTTCCGCTACTGGGCTGAAATGGTCTCGCTACGAACCGGCGAAATCACCGCCGACGACATCCAAATATCCACCACGCAGAGCGAAACCCTGGACTCCAAGTCCGCGTTCCTCGCGGTCCGCGACCACATGATGCGCATCGCGAAGCGCGAGAAAAAGCCAGTTGGTGAGGCCTCGCTTGGCTCGACCAAGGTCCCGCTTGACGACGCCCCGTCGAAGGACTCCGACTAAAAGGTCGACAGATCACGCATCTGCTCCTACCCTCGGTCGCGCAAACGATTCCAAGACACAAAGGATGAACATGGCTGACCTGAACGGCAAGAACATCGCAATCATCTCAACCAACGATTTCGAGGATTCCGAGCTGACCTCGCCGAAGGAGGCCGTCGAGGCCGCCGGCGCGACCACCACCGTGATCGCACCGGAGACCGGCGAAATTACCGGCAAGAACGGCACGACCGTGAAGGTAGACATCACCACCGCCGAGGCCAACGCCTCCGATTACGACGCGCTGATCCTCCCTGGCGGTACCGGCAACGCCGACCAGATCCGCGTCGACGCCCCGGCCGTCGCACTGGTGAAGGAACTTAAGGCCGCGGACAAGGCAATCGGCGTGATCTGCCACGGTGGCTGGATTCTTACCGACGCCGACCTGCTCAAGGGCGTCAAGCTCACCTCGGTGGCAAACGTGAAGACCGACCTGGTCAACGCGGGCGCAAACTGGGTCGACGAGGAGGTCGTCGTCGACTCCGGCTTCATCTCCTCGCGCACCCCGGCCGACCTCGAGGCATTCAACGCGGCACTGGTCGAGGAGTTTGCCAAGTAGTCCTTAGGCCGCATGCACGGTAGCGGGCGCTGCCGGTTTCTCAACGGGAACCGGCGCGCCCGCTTCATTGTTTTTCGCCGCCCCCGCCCGTCGCGCGCCGCGCCACGACAGTGCCGCCCCCGCCGCGAGCACCGCAATGCGCGCGACCCAGAGACCCCAGTCGGGTGTGTCGAACGCGGCGAGCACCCTCGGGAGGTTCAACACCACGATGAGCGTGCCCACGACCCCTCCGAGCAGGATCGGGTTCAAGCGCGAGACCAGCCACGCCCCGATGGGTGCGGCGATCACCCCACCGACGAGCAGCGCACCTACGGCCGCGAGGTTGGCTACCAGGTCGTCCCACATACCGATGGCAAAGCCTGCGGTCGCGGCGGCGGTGACCAGAAACTCCGCGGTGTTGACGGTGCCCACGATGCGGCGTGGTTCACTGCGCCCGGCGGCGAGCAGCGTAGAGGTGGTCACTGGCCCCCAGCCGCCGCCACCGGTGGCGTCTATGAATCCGCCGAAGATTCCTAGCCCGCCCAGGAACGGGGTGGAGTGTGGTTTGGCGGAAAGTTTGCGTTGGGTGATGCCGCGGGAGAATCGGAGCATCAGGTTCAGACCAATGAGCGCCAGGATCAGCGACATGACCGGCTGCGCGGCGTCGGTCGCGAGGTTCGAGAGCACAGTGGCGCCAGCAAAAGCGCCGATCGCGCCAGGCAGGCCGATGGACGCCACGACCTTCCAGTCCACGTTGCCGAAGCGCCAGTGCGCCGCACCGGATGCCAAGGTGGTGCCGAGCTCGGCGGTGTGCACCACAGCGGAGGCACCGGCGGGACCGAGCCCAGCGAGCATGACCAGCATGGTGGTGGAGGTGGCGCCGAATCCCATGCCCAGCCCACCGTCGACAAGTTGCGCCGCAAGCCCCGCGACGGCAATGAGGAGAAGTGTGCTGAATCTATACATGGGTTGCTCCTTCAAGCGCCGCGCGGTAGCGGTTAGCCACAATGTCGGCGAGCGCCGTGGTGAGTGGTCCCGATGCCGTGGCCTCGGGGAATCGCTCCAGCGTGGCCGTCGCTGTATCAAGCAGCAGGCCGTTGGAAACAAAGAGTGGGAGTAGGTGGATGGGGGTCTGCCGAGCCAGCTCGGCGAGGGCCTCGGCCCCGCCGCGCGTCGCGGCTATGAGGGTTGTGGGGCGCCCAGTTCGCTTCTCGACGCCCGCCCGCACCCCTTCATAGCGCGCAGCCTGCGCGGCATTCGACGTGCCGACTGGGTAAACCACGAGTTGGGCCTGGGGCGGGGCGTCGACAAGCGCCTGCTCGGCGAGCAGCTCGATGAGGTCCTCGCCCAACCCGATGCTGGTGGCGCGGGTAAGTGGGAGGAACTCGGCGGCTGCCTGCATATGCGCGGGCACATCCTCGCTGGCGTGAAATGCATCGGTAAACAGCAGCGGAACCACGATCGCGTGGTCGGCGCCCTCGGCCGCGAGCAGGCGCGCGGCGTCCTCGAGGTTCGGCGTGTCGAACTCCAGGTGGGCGTCGACGCCGCGCACACCAAGCTGGTGAGCTGCCGCCATGGTCAGCGCGCGCACGCCCTCGCGGGCCCGCGGGTGGCGCGAACCATGTGACAACGTGAGCAGGGCAACCATGGCGACATCCTCCTAGCGCAGGCGGGTGCCAACCAGGCCCGCAGCCAGCGTGTTGCCGGAAGCCTGGTCGATGAGCAGGAAGTTGCCCACCGCGCCGCGGGCGGCGTAATCCTCCACCGGGAGCTCGGCGGCGGTCTGGATGGTCACGTGCGCGATGTCGTTCAGGCGCACCGCGTCCGGGTCGAGGACATCCTTGTCCGCGGAGTCCAGGTCCAGCACGCGGTCCACGCTGACCACGCGGGCGCGCCCGAGCGCCGTCCCGTAACGCAGCTTCACGGCCTTGCCCGGGGTGACGTCCTTCTCCGAGAGGCCGACCACGGTGGCGGTGAACTCGCGCACCGGTTCCGGGCGCGTCCCGGCGGCGAGGAGGTCGCCGCGGACCAGGTCGATCTCGTCGGTAAGCCGCAGCGCGACGGACTCGCCCGCGCGGGCGGACTCCACCTCGCCGTCGGCGGTGTCGATGCCCGCGACGGTGGTGGTGCGGCCCTGCGGCGCGGTCACCGTGTCGCCGACGTGGATGGTGCCGGCGTTGATGCGGCCCGCGTACGCGCGGTAGTCGCTGGCGTGCTCGCGCAGCACGTACTGGATGTTGAAGCGGAAGTCCAGGTCAAGGGCGCGGCCGGAGTTCACCGGCACGTCCTCGAGCACCTCGAGCACCGTCGGTCCGGTGTACCAGTCCATGTTGGTAGAGCGCTCGGCCACGTTGTCGCCCTTGAGCGCGGAGATCGGCACCACAATGGGCTGCTCGATGCCCAGCTCGTGCGCCTTCGCTTCGAAGGTGTCCTTGATCTGGGTGAACGTGTCCTCGAAGTAATCGACCAGGTCGATCTTGTTCACCGCGAGGATCACGGTGCGCACGCCCAGGAGCTTGGCCACGGTGAGGTGGCGAATCGTCTGCTCGACGACGCCGTTGCGGGCGTCGACAAGCAGGACGACCACCTGGGAGGTGGACATGCCGGTCACCGTGTTGCGGGTGTACTGCACATGCCCCGGGGTGTCGGCGAGGATGAAGGTGCGCTTGTCGGTGGCGAAGTAGCGGTAGGCCACGTCGATGGTGATGCCCTGCTCGCGCTCGGCGCGGAGGCCGTCCACGAGCAGGCTCAGGTCCAGGCCCTCGAAGCCGCGGTCCGCTGAGCTCTGCTCAACGGAGGCGAGCTGGTCGGCGAGCACGGACTTCGTGTCGTGCAGGAGGCGGCCGACGAAGGTGGACTTGCCGTCGTCGACGGAGCCGGCCGTGCACAGGCGCAGCGTCTGGCGCGAGGCCAACAGGTCGGTGGCGGTGGTAGCGGTAGCGGCAGTCATCAGAAGTAACCTTCCTTCTTGCGGTCCTCCATGGCGGACTCGGACAGGCGGTCGTCGGCACGCGTTGCGCCGCGCTCGGTGAGGGTGGAGTTGGCGATCTCGGCGAGGACCTCGTCGATCGTGGTTGCGTCGGAGTCAACGGCGCCGGTGCAGCTCATGTCGCCGACGGTGCGGTAGCGCACGCGGCGCGTCTCAAGCGTCTCGCCCTCGCGGGGCCCGCCCCACTCGCCGGCGGTGAGCCACATGCCGTCGCGGTTGAACACCTCACGGTCGTGGGCAAAGTAGATCGGCGGCAGCTCGATGCCGCGCGCGCCGATGTACTCCCACACGTCCGCCTCAGTCCAGTTGGAGATGGGGAACACGCGCACGTTTTCGCCGGGCAGGGTTGCGCCGTTGTACAGGTCCCACAGCTCGGGGCGCTGGCGGCGCGGGTCCCAGCCGCCGAAGGAGTCGCGCACGGAGAAGACGCGCTCCTTCGCGCGGGCGCGCTCCTCGTCGCGGCGCGCGCCGCCGAGCACGGCGTTGTAGCCCACCTCGGCGATCGTCTCTACCAGCGGCACGGTCTGCAGCGGGTTGCGTGTCCCGTCGGGGCGCTCCTGCAGGTCACCGCGGTCGATCCAGTCCTGCACCTTGGCCACGCGCAGGCGGAGCCCATGCTTTTCGACGACCCTGTCACGGAACTCCAGCACCTCCGGGAAGTTGTGGCCCGTGTCCACGTGCAGCAGCTCGATCGGCGCCGTCGCCGGCGCGAAGGCGCGCAGCGCCAGCTCCAGGACGACGCAGGAGTCCTTGCCGCCGGAGAACAGCAGGCCAACCTTGTCGAATTGGCCAGCGACCTCCCGCAGGATGTGGATCGACTCGTCTTCCAGCTCTTTCAGGTGCGGTGAGAGCGCACCGCTGCCGGCGCGCTCCCCGTTCGTTGCAACAGTCATGTGGTCCTTCTACTCCTTGTCCCAGGTTCCAGCGATCTAGTCAGTGTGCAGGCCGCACTCGGTCTTCTGCGCAAACGCCCAGCGTCCCGAGCGGGGGTCCTCGCCCTCGGCCACCGGGAGCGTACAGGTCTCGCAGCCGATCGAGGGGTAGCCCTGAGTGGTCAGCGGGTGGACAATCAGGTCATTGTCGGCGATGTAGGCGTCGGTGTCCTCCAGCGTCCAGGTCACCAGCGGCGAAATCTTCAGCCGGCCCGTCTTGTCCAGGCTCAGCGCGGGCGCCTCGGCGCGGGTCGGGCCGTCGTCGCGGCGCACGCCGGTGATCCAGCCGACGTAGGGGCTCATGTGCACCGCCAGCGGCTCCACCTTGCGCATCCGGCAGCAGGCGGTGGGGTTCCGGCGGTACAGGTTCGGCCCGTACACCTCGTCCTGCTCGGCGCGGCTCAGCTGCGCGGTCGCACGGACCAGGCGGTTGTCCGGGTAGCGCTGCTCCACCTTGTCCGCCACCTCGAGGGTCTCCGCGAAGTGGTACTCGGTGTCCAGGAAGAGGAAGTCGGCGCCCGGCAGGAACTGCTTGGACAGCTCCGCCAGGACCGTGTTTTCCATGGACAGCGTGACTACGAGCGGGCCCGGCGCGTGTTCGTGGGCCCAGGTGAGGATGTCGGCCGCGGTGGCGTCGTAAAGCGATGCGGCGTACTTGTCCACGAGCTCGGCGTTGCGCGCGGCGGTAGCCTCGTCGAGCGGTGCGGTCGTGGTCGGGCCGTCGGGGCTGACCTCGGGGTTTTTGTACTGCGAGCTGTCGCCCTGCAAAAGGTTGATCATTTCGTGCCTCCAGTGTTGCGCGCCACCGCGGTGTGCCCGTGGCGAGCGAGTGAATCTTGCAGTGCCTGCGGGGTGGACGGCGCGGGCGCGGGGACGTGGTCCGGGTCGTCCTGCCCGTAGAACTTCACCTCGAAGATACGCAGGCAGGCATCGCACTTCCATGCGAACTCGGTCTCCTCATCCGGCCACAGCCCCTCGCCCGAGCAATATGCGCAGAAGGTCGGGTGGTTGCGGTTCGGGTTCGGCTGGCGACGAAAGCTCATCGCAGCTGCTCCTCGTCGGCCCGCAGCAGGTACTCGCGGAAGAGTTCGCCCTCTTCGCGGTTGTCCACGTAGTTCTGCACGACGCGGGTGACGTACTCGGTGAGCTCGGTCGACGCCACCTTGTGGCCGCGCAGCTTGCGGCCAAAGTTCGCGCCCTCGCCGACGGTGCCGCCCAGGTGCACCTGGAAGCCCTCGACGCGCTCGCCGTCCGCGTTGGTCACCGTCTGGCCCTTCAGGCCGATGTCGGAGACGTGGTGGCGAGCGCAGGCGTTGGGGCAGCCGTTGAGCGAGATGGTGATCGGGCTGTCCAGGTCGCCGAAGCGCTCCTCCAGCTCGTCTGCAAGCTCGATGGCGCGAGACTTGGTGGTCACGTGCGCGAGCTTGCAGTACTCCAGCCCGGTGCAGGAGAGCAGGCCGCGGCGGAACTCGCTGGGCTTGGAGTACAGGCCCAGGTTTTCCAGGTCCGCCTGCAGCGTCTCGACGCGCGCCGGGTCGATGTTGAGCACGAGCAGCTCCTTGAACGGAGTGAAGCGCATGGAGGTGGAGCCGTAGCGCTCGACCAGCTCGGCGATCTCGATGAGCTGCTCGCCGGACATGTGGCCCAGGGTGGGCTTGACGCCGACGTAGACGTTGCCGTCGCGCTGCTCGTGCACGCCGATGTGGTCGCGGTCGATGAGGTTGGTCGGCGCCTTCGGGCCGTCGGGAAGCGCGTAGCCCAGGTACTCGTTCTCCAGGACCTCGCGGAACTTGGACACGCCCCACTTGGCCACCAGGAACTTCAGGCGGGCGCGGTTGCGGAGGCGTCGGTAGCCGTAATCACGGAAGATTCGAACCACGCCGGCCCACACCTCGGGGACCTGCTCGAGGGCGACAAAGGCGCCGAGGGACTGCGCGAGCATCGGGTTGGTGGACAGGCCGCCGCCGACGTAGCACTCGAAGCCGGGGCCGAGCTCCGGGTGCTCGACGCCGATGAAGGCGAGGTCGTTGATCTCATGGACGACGTCCTGGCGCGCGTTGCCGGAGATGGCGGTCTTGAACTTGCGCGGGAGGTTCTGGAACTCCTCGTTGGTGACGATCTCCTGGATCTTGCGGATCGCCGGGGTGGCGTCGATGATCTCGTCCTTGGCAATGCCCGCGACCGGCGAGCCCAGGACCACGCGCGGCACGTCGCCGCAGGCGTCCCACGTGTTCAGTCCAACGGACTCGAGCTTCTCCCAGATAGTCGGCACATCCTCGATGCGCACCCAGTGCAGCTGGATGTTCTGCCGATCGGTGAGGTCCACGGTGGAGCGCGCGTAATCGCGCGAGATCTCGCCGACCACGCGGGCCTGCTCGGTGGAGCAGATGCCGCCGTCGAAGCGGATGCGCATCATGAAGTACTTGTCCTCCAGCACCGAGTTGTCCTCGCCGGTGTGCTCGCCGCCGAGGTTCTGCTTGCGCTGCGTGTACAGGCCGAGCCACTTGAAGCGCGGGTACAGGTCCTCGCGGTCGACCGAGTCAAACCCGCCCTTGGCGTAGGTGTCAATGACGCGCTGCTTGACCTCCAGGACGGGTTCACGCTGCTTGAGCTCCTCGTCGTGGTTGAGGGGCTCGGTGCCGTCGATAAGCCACTGCCCCTCTGGCTTCTTCGTGCGCTCCTTCTCGGCGCGGGTCGCCGTCGATGCTGGCATGCCTTCCTCCTTACTGCACAGACCGAACGGTCTATGGTGTGCGGCACTAAATTTCCGTGCGGTCGAGTTTGCCGTACTGAGCGGTCTACGGCAAGTACTATTTCCTTTTGCCATCTCATCCAGAGGTTTTTTCCTGAATGTTTTCCAAATCGCACCGAGCGGTTCGCTTATCGACGCCACGCCGCCCCCGCACCCCTTGACACCAACCCATTTTTAGACCAAGCTGTCTATACGCTATATTGGTCCAATATTAACGGTTCCCTACCTTGAAAGGACACCCTCAATGAGTTTGCGCGTCGCCGTCGTCGGCGCCGGCCCCGCCGGCATTTACGCCTCCGACCTCCTCCTCCGCAACGATGAGCACGACATCCACGTCGACCTCTTCGAGCAGATGCCCGCCCCCTTCGGGCTGATCCGTTACGGCGTCGCGCCCGACCACCCGCGTATCAAGGGCATTGTGAAGTCCCTGCACAAGGTGCTGGACAAGCCGCACCTGCGCCTGCTGGGTAACATCACCATCGGCCGCGACATCACCATTGATGAGCTGCGCGACTACTACGACGCCGTCGTGATCTCCACCGGCGCCGTGCGCGATCGCGAGCTGCGCATCCCGGGCGGCGAGAAGTCCATCGGCGCCGGCGAGTTCGTCGGCTTCTACGACGGCAACCCCCGCTTCGAGCGCGACTGGAACCTGGACGCCCGCGAGGTCGCCGTCATCGGCGTGGGCAACGTCGCACTCGACATCTCCCGCATCCTGGCCAAGACCGGCGACGAGCTCCTGGTCACCGAGATCCCGGACAACGTGTACGAGTCCCTGAAGAACAACAAGGCGGAGACGGTCCACATGTTCGGCCGCCGTGGCCCCGCGCAGGCCAAGTTCACCCCGAAGGAGCTGCGCGAGATGGACCTCTCCGACACCATCCAGGTGCTCGTCGACCCGGAGGACATTGATTATGACGCCACCAGCGAAGAAGTCCGCCGCGCCGACAAGTCCGTCGACCTGAACTGCCAGGTCCTGGAGCAGTACGCCATGCGCGAGCCGGACGACGCGCCGCACAAGATCTACATCCACTTCTTCGAGGAGCCGGTCGAGGTGCTTACCGACGACTCCGGCGCCATCACCGGCCTCCGCACCGAGCGCCAGGAGCTGGACGGCAATGGCGGCATCACGGGCACCGGCAAGTTCACCGACTGGCCAGTCCAGCAGGTCTACCACGCGGTGGGCTACCGCTCCGAGCCCGTCGACGGCGTGCCCTTCGACGTGGAGCGCAACGTCATCCCGAACGACGGCGGCCACGTCCTGGAGACCATCGAGGACGGCGCCGGCTTTGAGGACAAGCTCTACGTCACCGGCTGGATCAAGCGCGGCCCGATCGGCCTGATCGGCAACACCAAGTCCGACGCGAAGGAAACCACCGACATGCTCATCGCCGACGCGGACGCCGGCAAGCTGGCCACCCCGTCGCACACCGGCCCGGACGAGATCCTCGAGCTGCTCGACGAGCGCAACATCCCCTACACCACCTGGGACGGCTGGTACCGACTGGACGAGGCCGAGCGCAAACTGGGCGAGCAGTCTGCCCTGCCGCGCGAGCGCAAGAAGATCGTCGAGTGGGAGGAAATGGTCGAGCACGCCCGCAACGTGCCGCAGGTGCCCTAGGTATCTCTGGGAGGGCCGGCGAGTGCCGGCCCCTTGAGGTACAAGGCCCCGCCTGATCCGGTGCTAGCATTGCACCGTTTCTATTCGCCGTTGTCGTTTCCGCGCGCAAGGGGCCCAAATGCTTCTCATCCGTCTGCTCGGCAGGTATTCCAAGCAGTACTGGCCGGCCGCGCCCTTCTCAGGATCGGTTTCGGATCTCAAGCCCGAGGTCAGCTGCGAATACCCAACCTGGGGGATCTGCACAAAGTAGCAGAAGTCCAGAGGCCGAGGAATGTGGATAGGGCCGCACTTCAGATAAGCTCAGCTTCCCTCACCAAGAGTGCCAGTTGAACGCGGTTATTGATTCCGAGTTCATCAAAAATCTTCGTCAAGTGGGTTTTGACCGTAGCGGTTGATAACAACATCGCTCTCGCTATCTCCTGATTAGTTAAGCTCTGTGCAACTAAGATCGCTATTTCCGTTTCCCTTTCGCTAAGGCCCGCTAGGGCCTGTTGAGCTTGAACCCGCCGATTAACCTGGCCGTCCCGGGTGTACGCGTCAAGCAGGATGCGAGTATGACGAGGGGAAAGAGTGACCTTGCCAGCGGAGGTGTCCCTAATTGCTTGGATTACGGATTCAGGAGGCGCGTCTTTCAATAGGAACCCGATAGCACCGGCCTCAAGGACCTCCATGACGGTCGATTCGTTATCGAATGCAGTCATCATCAATATTGCTTGGCTATGCCCAGTCTTGAGAATCGATTCGGCAACTTGAAGGCCTGCAACGTTTGGCATCCGGACGTCCAGAACAACCACGTCGGGACGCAGACTCGGAAGCTGATCAATAGCCTCAGCACCGCTTCCTGCTTCGCCGACAACTTCGATATCGTCGGTCGCTTGGAGTATGAACTTCAAGCCCCGGCGAACCATCGGATCATCATCCACTAGGTACACACGTATCATCCGATGGTTTCCCTACGCGATCACCGATTTGGGCCAAGGGACTATAACGTGTAGTTCAAAGCGACCGGACCGTTCTCCAAACCGCACAACGCCACCGAACTTGCTTACTCGCCGTTCTACCCGTTTCAAACCCGTCCCACGGCGCTTCTTAACTAGATCTCCCGATTCAACCTCACGCACGGAGTTCTGGATATAGATTTGTAATTCGCCTCCTTCACTGCCACTCAGTTCAACAGAAATCGGGCTTTGTGGAGCATGAACACTAGCATTGGCTAGAGCCTCTCGAACTACTTGCGAGACGAGCTGGCGCATTTCCCGTGGCATTTCATCCACCTGGCGAAGCGATCTAGTGTTCAGCGTAATGTCGGCCCCGCTTCTCCGATTTTCAGCCACGATCGCAGCTAAATCTTCGGGGGCCTGGAAAGCCGACGCATCGTCCAAGCGGTCAATAAGAACTCTGAGGTCCGCTAACGTCTCTACCGCGGTCTCTCGTATCAATTGAGCGTTCTCCTTGATCACGTCGGGGCCAGCTTCGGAGTTG
Organism: Corynebacterium sp. Marseille-P8863; assembly: GCF_946902955.1. Classification (NCBI taxonomy): domain Bacteria; kingdom Bacillati; phylum Actinomycetota; class Actinomycetes; order Mycobacteriales; family Corynebacteriaceae; genus Corynebacterium; species Corynebacterium sp. Marseille-P8863. Next base: position 55,059 of record NZ_CAMPQC010000012.1, read on the forward strand.
ACCTCGAGGCCACCCGCTTGCAGTGACAACAACGCTAGCTTATGGCCAACATGATCGTGCGCTTCATTGGCGATCCGGGCTCGCTCCCTGAGGACGGCCTCTGTAGCCACCCTTTGCCGCTCTAGCTCTTTATGCTGCGCAATCACCCGGTACGACTCAACCAGATTTCTATTGTAGGAAATAACCAGCCCAGCCAGGAACGGCACAATGACGAGAACCGTGCCTTCAACCAGCCAGGCAATAGTTGGATCATTGGTTTCCTTCTCACCCGCCTGAACAGTGACGATCGTTTCCTTCTCCGACCACCCGACTCGGCAGAGGACGAAGGCAGCGACCACAGCCGCGAAACTGCCCCATCCTCGCTTACGCAGTGCCAAGTTGAACACGGTCGGAAGAAAGAAGACGTTAGTTGCAAAAAGAGCACAAACTGCTGGCGGAAAAAGAACCAGAAAGGGATGTCGTTTGCGTTGAAATTGCAGCGCGATCATCAATGCGATTAGCGCTATTAACGCCACCCGACTTTGCTCGCTAGCTCCGCTCAGTGAGACGAAACCGATCAGGCAGATTGACGCAAGGTAGATGAGGTCGCTCCACGTCTGACCCCCAAAAGGGACCGTCACCCGAATCTGAGACTACGCGCTCCAAAGTGACGCCCCCTTTTAGTCGCAAAGATCCTTGACCAGCAAGAAACAGGCGGAACATTGCGCAATTCTAGCTCGTCAACACACACTCGGGCAACTGAGGATTCATAGCTACTTGGCCAAATTTTTAAATGTCCAGTTGGCCGATACCCGGATCGGACCCGGTAATTTAAACTGAGGATGGCGGTCAAACGGTCGCCCTCCCCACTGAAGTCATCGGAAATAGAAAGGAGTACACGTTGGACAAGGAAAACGTTGCCCCGTTCGAAATGGAGCGGATCGACTACCCGGTAATCGAGGAAGACGCTCCAATGCTCCCATTGAGCCAGGAGATGGTCCGACAGGAAGCAAAGCAGGGGCTTCTCGAGATCAGAGATTTTGTGACCGGGGACGAGTTTGTCGCGATGCTGCAAGAACTGTATGCGCTACCGGTTCAGGAACGCGACGAGTTCGTTCGAGGCACGATCCTCGACGAAGATGAGTTAGAAGATCGAGGTATCCATGTGCCTGAGGGCCTGAAGATCCAACGTTCGCGGTTTGGCGACGGCCGACCCACTCTGTTTTGCGTGGCGAAACTCTTGTCAGACGGGGTCAGGAAAGTGACCTACACGTTCGACAGCGACGCGGCACTAGCTTAAGAGGTGCACCTGTGGAAGTGACTAAGAAATTCACGGATAGAGCCAGTTTTCACGGCGCAACTAAAACTGAGCTCGAGTCGAATGATGCTGGTCGACGACTGTTCGGGCTTGCGAATCAGGCGGCTCTTTTTCCGCACCAAGGCGAAATCTTTCTCAACGAGAAGAAATTGGTCCTTGGTGACTGGCTGACTCTGTGGCCCACTGATATCCAGGATGTTGACGTCGAGTTCACACCCGAGTATGGGCGCTTCACAGCGGGCGGTAGCCGAGGCGGATTTCCCTCTCTCGGATTCGTTAGGGATCTTGGTAAGCCCCTGAACCTCTATCTCACTAACGGAGACAGAATCTCACTTCTAGTGAACTTCAGACTCGTCAGTGGAACTAACGACAATAAGTCCTGGCTCGAGAAAATTCGCTCGTTCGCCAACATCGGATGACTCCCTTTGTTCACCCCAAGCAAATCATTGCAATACCAGAAAGGATTCACCATGTCCGTAAATACTTCACCATGTCCGTAAATACCACGTTCAACAAGATCGACAGCGAGATCGCCGAGGTAGAGCTTCGCATCAACAAGGAAACGATCACGAAGCAAATCGATGACTTCATCGAAGTTATCGCTTCTGATGGGTTCATCGGCTACATCAACGATGTCGCTCAGCTCCCCACCCATGCGAAAAGGAAGGAGCTTACTGCAAAGACCGCCAATCTCGAGACTTTGCGAGAGCGCGGAGTGCCAGTTCCTGACGGACTGCGATTCACAACGCGCGAATTCGAGCTACCCGAAGATGGTCGTGAGGCTGAGGGTCCCCTGCTCAAGGTTCGACCGGAACTTGATCCGCGAATGGGAGGCTGCATCAGCATCGGTTTCTACGTCTGCGCCAGCTACGGCAACTAGCTAAAGTTGCGCCCTAACCACCTACGAAGTAGCCCCGATTACAAGCGGGGCTACTTGCCTACGAATGGTACTTAGATGAAAACACCTCAAGTCGCTGTAAAACTTTCTAATCTTAGCAAGAGGTATGGTTCGACTCTCGCACTCGATGACATCAATGTAGAGGTCCCCGCAGGGACAGTAGTGGGTCTTGTGGGGTCGAACGGTAGCGGAAAGTCCACACTTCTACGCCTTATTGCCGGAGTCGAACGCCCTTCCCACGGGGAAATCGAGTTCTTCGGGAAAAACCTCGCCTCCAGCGAAACTATAGGGAGCGGGACTGGAGCTGCAATCGACGCAATGGCGCTTTGGCCGCGCTGGTCAGTCAAACGAACTTTGACATACCTTGGTCAACTGACTGGGCGAACGGACGAGGAAGTCAAGGACGTGATTAAATCCCTGTCGTTGGGTGAGTATTCGTCGAGAAAAGTTCGGACGCTATCGTTTGGAAACCGTCAACGGGTGCAAATTGGTGCTGCTTTGATTAATGGTTCACTCCTGACCATTCTTGACGAACCAATGAACGGTTTAGATCCCCAGGGGCGCCTGCTTATGCGAAACCTCATAGAGCAGTTACCAACTGACGAACGCACTGTCTTAATCTCAAGCCACGACCTCAATGAAATTCAAACCCTTTGCTCCCACATCATCCACCTAGAACGCGGAAGAATGATTTTTGCTGGTGAGCTCGCTAGCTACGTGGGGGAAGCGAAAACTTTCTTAGTACATTATCCGCCGGAACTGAGTGAGGCGATCAGTTCCATCATTGATCATCGGCGTGTCCGAACTGGCTCGCACAGCCCTGGCGTGCTGGAGGTGGACGATCAGAATGTCGAAACCCTACGGACCCTAATGGAGGAGCACTCCATTCCGGTCTTGAATCTGGAGACGAAGAAGCACACTTTGGAGGATCAGTTTCATGCACACGGCAGACCGTAAGACGGTGGTCAAAGTCGAAACCAGAAGGTGGATACTTCATCCGGGAGTCTTTGCTCTACTCGTAGTTGTGCCGTTACTAACCGCACTGTTGTCATACGCCGCAGTCATGGCATCAAGCGGGGCCTCCTCAGATGCCGGTGCGGTCTCGATCGACACCACGGCAGCACTCGGGCCCGACTCAGAAGATCCGGAGAAGCTGGATCTCGCCGCAACCTCGATCTATCTACTAGCGCCACTTGCCGCTTCACTCCACGGCGTTCTTTTCGCTGGAAGCGAGCTCTCATCGGGCGCTCTGCTCAATATTGCGGTCGCGGCGCGGCGTTTGAGAACGATCTTCGCCGTTCGGGCGCTATCTCTGGTACTTTTGTCGTTAATAACCGGAGCAATCCTAACCGCATTATCGATCGCCGGGTTGACGACAGGTTTGAGGCAAGCCGAAGTACCAAGCCTCACCCCCGAAGCGCCCCTTGGTACCGTCATCCTGGGCGGATCCATTCTCTACGCCACCGTTGCCGTGATCGCATTTGCGGCAGCAACACTGCTAAGACGGTGGGTCGTCGTTTTGGTTGCACTCGTAGCTTACTTCGTTGTTGCAGAACCCCTGCTAGCCTCAATGCTGTCCGAACGTGCTTCGAACTGGTTGCCTCACGTTTCGCTTGGAAAGTGGGTGGACCTTGAGCCCGAGAGACGATTCGCTTTCCCAACTATGGTTCTGGCGCTTTTGGCTCTGGTCACTGCCGTGGTTGGCACGCAGCGTGATCGAGCTGCGAGGTAAGACCGTTTCTGTGAATTCAGGAGACTAGATGGATCTGTTCCGCCGACTCGCTCGCTATCGTCGTGAGATTTTCGCGGTGCTCATACTCCAGCTGGTTACCACCCTCGCCACGCTGTACCTACCGGACCTCAACGCAGACATTATTGATAACGGTGTCGCGCGCGCAGACGTGCCCTACATCTGGAACGTGGGCCTGCGCATGCTCATCGTCGCACTCATCCAGATCGTGGCGGCCATCGGCGCGGTGTGGTTCGCCTCCCAGGTGGCCATGAAGACCGGCCGGGACATCAGGGCCGCCGTCTACGACCGAGTATCGGGCTTCACCAGCGAGGACATGGCCCGCTTCGGCACCGCCACCCTAGTCACCCGCGGCACCAACGACGTCCAGCAGGTGCAAATGACATTCCTGCTGTTCATGAACTTCATGGTCGCCGCACCCATCATGGCCATCGGCGGCATCATCATGGCCCTGCGCCAGGATGCGGGGATGTCCTGGCTCGTTGTCACGGCGGTGGTCGTGCTCGCCGTCGTGGTGGGCGTCATCGTGGCGATTCTTATGCCGCTGTTCAAGCAGATGCAGAAGCGGCTGGACGCAATCAACGTCCTGCTGCGCGAGCAGATCGCCGGCATCCGCGTGGTCCGCGCGTTCGCCCGCGAGGACTACGAGACCGAGCGGTTCACAGACGCGAATCAGCAGATCACTAAACTCAGCCTGAATATCGGCCGGGTATTCGTGACCATGTTCCCGGTCATCATGCTCATCCTGAACCTGGCGACAGCAGCGGTGCTCTGGTTCGGCGGCCACCGCGTGGACGAGGGCCTGGTAGAGGTGGGCGCGCTCACCGCGTTTATGCAGTACCTCATGCAGATCCTCATGGCGGTGATGATGGGCGTGTTCATGCTGATGATGCTGCCGCGCGCGATCGTGTGCGCCCGCCGCGTGGCGGAGGTGTTGGGCCACGCCCCGCAGATCGTCGAGCCGGCGCGCCCTACTTCCCCCACCGCCCGCACCGGTGAGGTGGAGTTCCGCGACGTCACCTTCACCTACCCCGGCGCCGACGCACCCGTTCTCAAGCGCGTGAGCTTCACCGCCCGCCCGGGCACGACCACGGCGATCATCGGCGCCACCGGCTCGGGCAAGACGACGCTGCTCAGCCTCATCCCGCGCCTGCATGTGGCCACCGAGGGGCAAGTGCTTCTCGACGCCACCCCCATCGACAACCTGGCCCGCCCCGACATCGTCGAGCGTGTCTCCATGGTCCCGCAGAAGCCCTGGCTGTTCAGCGGCAACGTCGCCTCGAACCTGCGGATGGGCAACCCGGACGCGACGGACGAGGAGCTGTGGAACGCGCTGCGCGCGGCGCAGGCCGACTTCGTCGACGACCTGGACATGGAGATCTCGCAGGGCGGCACGAACGTCTCCGGCGGGCAGCGCCAGCGCCTCTCCATCGCGCGCATGCTGGTGGCGCAGCCGGACGTGTTCCTGTTTGATGATTCCTTCTCCGCGCTCGACGCGTCCACGGACGCGCGCGTGCGCGCCGCGATGACCGAGTACACCGCGGGCAAGGTTGTGATTGTGGTGGGGCAACGGGTGGCGTCGATTAGCGGTGCCGACCAGATCCTCGTGATGGAAGCCGGCGAGATCGTGGCACGCGGCACCCACGAGGAGCTGCTGGAAAGCAGCCAGACGTATCGGGAAATTGAGCAGAGCCAGAAGGCGGTGCAGGCATGAGTGAGCAAGAGCCTCGGAAGGCGAAACATTTTTGGCCCTCGGCGAAGCAGCTGATCGGGCTGCTGGAGCCGTTCAAGATCGCGCTCATCGCGATCTTCATCATGAACACCGCGTCGGTCGTGCTGTCGGTCTACGCGCCCCGCGTGATGGGACGGGCGATGGACGTGATCTTCTCCGGCGCGATCTCCGCCCGCATGCCGGGCGGGGTGACCAAGGAGCAGGCGGTGGAGGGCATGCGCGCCGCCGGCCAGGACCGCTTCGCCGACATGGCCGAGGCGATGGACCTGCGGCCCGGCGAGGGCATCGACTTTGACCACCTGCGCGAGCTGATCATTGTCATCCTCGCCCTGTACCTGTGCTCCTCCGTCCTCATGTGGGCGCAGGGCGCGCTGCTGAACCGGCTGACCATGCGCACCGTCTACGACCTACGCGAGCGGGTCGAGACGAAGCTGAACCGGCTGCCGCTCAACTACTTCGACTCCCGCCAGCGCGGCGACGTGATGAGCCGCACCACCAACGACGTGGACAACGTCCAGCAGGCGCTGCAGCAGGCGCTGTCGCAGATGTTCAATGCGGTGATCACCCTGGTGGGCATCATCGTCATGATGTTCTGGCTGTCCTGGCAGCTCGCCCTGCTCGCGCTGCTGGCCATCCCGCTCACCGCGGTGGCGATGGGCGTGGTGGGGACCCGCTCGCAGAAGCAGTTCGCCGCACAGTGGAAGGCCACCGGCGCCGTGAACGGCCAGGTTGAGGAGGCTTTCTCCGGCCACGACGTCGCGCTCATCTTCGGCCGCACCGAGGAGCTGCGCCGCACCTTCGACGCGCGCAACGAGGAGCTCACCGGCGCCGCACAGAAGGCGCAGTTCCTGTCCAACTCGATGCAGCCGATCATGCAGTTCGTGTCCTACCTCTCCTACGTGGCCATCGCCGTCTTCGGCGGCCTGCGCGTGGCCAACGGGCACATGACGCTTGGCGACGCCACCGCGTTCATCCAGTACTCCCGCCAGTTCAACCAGCCGCTCGGCCAGATCGCCGGCATGATGCAGATGGTCCAATCCGGCGTCGCGTCGGCGGAGCGCATCTTCGAGCTGCTCGACGCTGAGGAAGAGGTGGCGGATGTCGAGGGGGCGTCGACAAGCGCGCGGCCCGAAGGCCTGGTGGAGTTCCGCGATGTGTCCTTCTCCTACACCGACGAGCCGCTGATCCAGGACCTCTCGCTGCGCGTCGCGCCGGGGCAGACCGCCGCGATCGTGGGGCCGACCGGCGCGGGCAAGACGACGCTGGTCAACCTCATCATGCGGTTCTATGACGTGGACGAGGGGGCAATCCTTATCGACGGCCACGACATCCGCGATTTCACGCGCCCCCACCTGCGCAGCCAGATCGGCATGGTGCTGCAGGACGCGGTCCTGTTCAAGGGCACGATCATGGAAAACATCCGCTACGGCCGCCTCGACGCGACGGACGAGGAGGTCATCGAGGCCGCAAAGGCGACCTACGTGGACCGCTTCGTGCACGCGCTGCCCGACGGATACGACACCATCGTGGACCAGGACGGCGGCTCCATCTCCGCGGGCGAGCGGCAGCTGATCACCATTGCGCGCGCGTTCCTCTCGCGGCCGGGCATCCTGATTCTGGACGAGGCGACCTCGTCGGTGGATACGCGCACCGAGGTGCTGGTGCAGCGGGCGATGAACGCGCTGCGGGCGCAGCGCACCTCCTTTGTCATCGCGCACCGCCTGTCCACCATCCGGGACGCGGACGTGATCCTGGTGATGGAGGCCGGGCGGATCGTGGAGCAGGGCACGCACGAGGAACTGCTCGAGCGCAAGGGCGCGTACCACGAGCTGTACCAGAGCCAGTTCTCACATAGCTAGGCTACCTTTATACAATTCCCCGGAAGTTAACCGGAAATACACAGCAATTCCGCTTCTTGCTCATAAGGTGCACTCTCGACCAAGTCCATACGACGTTGATTGAGAGCGCACATGAGCAGAGATGCCAAGCACGCCGAGACCGGCGCGCGCGACGTGGCACACGGCAGCACCGCCGTTGCCACCAAGACGAAACCCGCCCCGGACACGGACGCGCCAAAGAACGCGGACGACGAGACGACCGCCGACCCGCTCGGCTGGCTGCCGCTGAGCGGCACCGCCAAGAAGGTCGCGGAGTGGATCTCCGTCGTCCTTGCGATCTGGCTGCTCCTCAATGCCGTCGGCATGATCGGCGCCGGCTTCAAGATGGCCGCGGGCGACCAGGCGAAGGAACTGTTCTCCTTCGCCGAGAACCCGTTCGTGGGCCTGGCGGTCGGTATTCTCGCCACCGCCATCATGCAGTCCTCCTCCACCACCACCTCCATTACCGTCGGCATGATCGCCGGTGGCCTGCCTCTGCAGGTCGCGGTGCCGATGCTCTTTGGTGCCAATATCGGTACCACGGTCACCTCCACGCTGGTGGCGCTCGGTCTGTCGGGCAACAAGCAGCAGTTCCACCGCGCGTTCTCCATGGCCACGGTGCACGACTTCTACAACCTGCTCGCGCTGGCGATCTTCTTCCCGCTGGAGATCTTTACCGGCTTCCTGTCCAAGGTCTCCGGTGTGTTCGCCGGCTCTCTCGCGGGTGAGGGCGACGGCGTGCTCGCCGGCATCTTCGACGCGATCGGTAACGGCGTCGACGGGATCACCGAGCCGCTGGTCAACCTGGCCAAGCTCATCGTCAGCCCGCTGGGTGACGTGTGGGGCGGCATCGTCCTCGCCGTCGGCGGCGTGGCCCTGATCCTGGTGGTCATCGGCTTCATCGGCAAGATGCTTTCTGCACTGCTGGTCGGCCGCGCCCAGGAAATGCTGCACGCTGCGCTGGGCCGCGGCCCGGTCACCGGCATCCTCTCCGGTGCCGTGATCACCACCGCCGTCCAGTCCTCTTCCACCACCACCTCCCTGACCGTCCCGCTCGCTGCCTCCGGCAAGTTCAAGGTCAAGGAGCTGTTCCCGTTCGTGGTCGGCGCCAACATCGGTACCACCATCACCGGCCTCATCGCCGCGTTCTCCGCCTCCGGTGTCGAGGCCGAGGCGGCAATGCAGGGTGCACTTGTGCACACCATGTTCAACGTCTTCGGCGCACTCGTCATCATGTCCCTGCCGTTCCTGCGCGCCCTCCCGCCGAAGGGCGCAGACTGGCTGGCCACCATGGCGGACAAGAACAAGTGGTACGTCTTCCTCTGGGTCGGCGGTGTCTTCTTCGCCCTCCCGCTGCTCGCCGTCCTCATCACCAACGTCTTCTTCTAAGGAGCCCCCATGACCACCCCCGACAACGCACAGTCAAAGTCCGGCCAGCGCGCCCAGAAGCTTATCGACGCCGACGCGCCGAACAACGAACTCCAGCAGCTCATCGACGAGCTCGAAGAAACCACGAGCGTCCTGCGCGCCGAGCTCGAGATGCGCCGCAAGACGGACCACGAGCGCCTCACGCCGGAACAGCTGGAGGAGCTTAACCGCATCCCGGAGTACCTGGAGATGACCCGCCCGCGCTGGCGCGACGTGCTCACCTTCTTCCGTGAGTTCCGCAACGAAGCAACCAAGAAGCACCAGTAAGGCAGGCACAGCACGTATGAAGCAGCAATTCATCGCACTGACCGCCGCGCTCTCCCTCGCGGCGACCGGCCTGACCGCCTGCGCAGGCAGCGACGCCGAGAGCGACAACGACCCGGTCTCCGGCGGCGCGATCCGCGTCACCGGTTCCGCCACCGTCGAGCCGATCACCTCCTTCATCGCGGACCGCACCGACCACGACGTGCGCATCTCCGCCGACGGCTCCACCGACGGGTTCGAGGCGTTCTGCGACGGCAAGTCCGACCTCAACGACTCCTCCGTGGCCATCCCGCAGGAGTACCAGCAGCAGTGCAGCGACAATGGTGTCGAGTTCATCGAGCTGCCCATCGCGCTCGACGCAGTGACCATTGTGAAGCACGCCGACAACACCTGGGCCCAGGACCTCACCACCGAGCAGCTCCACGACATCTGGGCGGCGGATTCCCCGGTGACCAAGTGGTCCGACATCGACCCGTCCTGGCCGGACGAGGAGATCTCCCTCTACGGCCGCCCCGACGGCTCCGGCACCCTCGAGGTGTTCAAGGACAAGGTCCTCGGCGGCGACACTATCCGCGACGACTACGAGGCGACCGACGACATCGACGAGCTGTCCGGCTGGATCGCCGACGACCCCAACGGCATCGGCTTCATGGGCGTTGGCAACTACTTGGCCACCGACGGCGAAACCCGCGACCTGATCGACAACGTCCTCGTCGACGGCGTCTCCCCCTCCCGCGAAGCCACGCAGGAGGGCGAGTACCCGCTGTCCAGGCCGCTGTTCGTCTACGTCAGCGCCGAGGTCCTCGACGGCAACGACGCGCTCGCGGACTTCATGGGCACCTACCTCAACCGCGTTGAGGGCGTCCTGCCGCGCGTGTACTTCTACCAGCTGCCCGAGCAGGAGTACAACGACGCCCGCACGCGCTTCGACGATCGCGTCACCGGCGCCGACGATCGCTGGAGCACCTCAAGCACCACCTACGGTGCTATGGTGGGGCCGTTACTCTCTCTGTGAACTGTAAGGAGCATTTCCCCGATGAGCAGCGCTTTCCAGCCCACCCAGCCGGAACACATCCGGCTTTCTGACGCGGACCGCACCGAGGCAATGTCCGCTCTCGGGGAGGCGCTGAGCGAGGGCCGCCTCACCCTCGGGGAGTACGACGAGCGCTGCCAGTGCTGCACCCAGGCGCAGACCCGTGCGGACCTCGTGCCGCTGTTCGCCGACATCCCCCAGGCACCCGTCATGGGCTCCAGCGCCGGCATGCCGGCGGCCCAGCACGACGTGCCCGTCTTCACCGCCCGCGAGCTTGTCGAGGCGCGCCGCTCCGGCCGCCGCACCCGCGCCGGCATCTTCTGGCTGGGCACCATCGGCAGCATCACCCTCGCCGCGGCGGCCTCGCTCCCCGCCGTGCTCGTGGTCATCCCGGTCCTGTTCATCCTGCTCTACGTGATGAAGGTGGGGCCGGACTCCTGGTACTCGCCGTCGCTGCGCGACATGGAGCGCTCCAAGCGCCGCCTCGTGCGCGCCAAGCAGCTGGAGCTGGAGGCGGACCGCGCCTACGACGCGGCGCGCAGGAAGGCAGAGCGCCGCGAGCAGATCGACCAACTCACCGGCGATACCCTCAACTTTGCTCAAGAATCCCTCAACAGGTTCCGCCGCCGCGACTAATATGGCCCTATGGCCAAGAAACATCCCAAAACCCCAGACCAGCCAGCCAATCCCGAGACGGTGGCGTCGACACGCAGCAAGCGTGCACACCGCCACTTCGACCAGGCCGACAAGCTCAAAAACGTCTTCTACGACATCCGCGGGCCCGTTTCCGCGACCGCGGAGGAGATGGAGCGCGACGGCCACACCATCCTCAAACTGAACACCGGCAACCCCGCCGTGTTCGGCTTCGAGGCACCGGACGTGATCATGCGCGACATGATCGCCAACCTCCCCACCTCCCAGGGCTACACCACCTCCAAGGGCATCACGTCCGCCCGCCGAGCCGTGGTCACGCGCTATGAGCTTATCGACGGCTTCCCGCCCTGCGACATCGACGACGTGTATTTGGGCAACGGCGTCTCCGAGCTGATCAGCATGGTCACGCAGGCCGCGCTCAACGACGGCGACGAGATCCTCATCCCCGCCCCGGACTACCCGCTGTGGACGGCGGCCTCCACCCTCGCCGGCGGCAAGGTCGTGCACTACCTGTGCGACGAAGAGGACGACTGGAACCCGTCGCTGGAGGACATCCGCTCTAAGGTCACCGACAAAACGAAGGCCATCGTGGTGATCAACCCCAACAACCCGACGGGCGCCGTCTACTCCCGCGAGACCCTCGAGGGCATCGCTGACATTGCCCGCGAGCACGAGCTGATGATCTTCGCCGACGAGATCTACGACCGCATCCTTTACGACGGCGCCCAGCACACCTGCATGGCCGAGGTCGCCCCCGACGTCGTCACCATCACCTTCAACGGCCTGTCCAAGGCGTACCGTGTCTGCGGCTACCGCGCCGGGTGGATGGTCATCACCGGACCGCGCCGCCGCGCGAAGGGCTTCATCGAGGGCATCGACCTGCTCTCCGGCACGCGCCTGTGCGCCAATGTGCCTGGTCAGCACGCCATCCAGGTGGCGCTCGGCGGCCGCCAGTCCATCTACTCGCTGACCGCCGAGGGCGGCCGCCTGCACAAGCAGCGCGACGTCGCCGTCCGCAAGCTCCGCGAGATCCCTGGCGTTTCCGTCGTCGAGCCGAAGGGCGCGCTGTACTGCTTCCCCAAGATCGACGCGGAGATGTACGGCATCCACGACGACGAGCGCTTCATGCTCGACCTGCTCAAGTCCGAGAAGATCCTCATGGTCCAGGGCCGCGGCTTCAACTACCCCACCCCGGACCACTTCCGCGTGGTCACGCTGCCGTGGGCGTCCCAGCTGGAAAACGCGCTGGAACGCCTGGGGAACTTCCTCGCCGACTACCACCAGCACTAGCTGAGCACTCGCGGAGTGCTGGTTACAGCGAGCGGCCGAGCGCCCGCACCGTCCATCCGGCCTCCTGCCACGCGGGGACGGGGAGGACGTTGCGGCCGTCGATAAGCACTCGCTGCTCCACGCGCTTGGCCGAGGCGACCGGATCCATCTCCTTGAACTGCTTCCACTCGGTGGCGAGGATGACCAGCTCAGCGCCGGTCAGCGCGTCATCGAGGGTGTCGGCGTAATCGAGCGTGGGGAAGACGCGGCGGGCGTTGTCCATCGCCTCCGGGTCGAAGACGCGCACCGCGGCGCCCGCGAGCGAGAGCTGGCCGGCGACGGCGAGCGCGGGCGAATCGCGCACGTCGTCCGAGTTCGGCTTGAACGCCGCGCCGAGAACGGTGATGCGTCGGCCGATCAGGCTGCCGAGCTCCTCGCGCGCCATGTCCACCACGCGCTCGCGGCGACGCATGTTCACCGCGTCCACCTCGCGCAGGAACGTGAGCGCCTGGTCGGCGCCCAGCTCGCCGGCGCGCGCCATGAACGCGCGGATGTCCTTGGGCAGGCAGCCGCCGCCGAAGCCAAGGCCGGCGCCCAGGAACTTGCGGCCGATGCGGTCGTCGTAGCCGATGGCGTCGGCGAGCTTGGTGACGTCGGCGCCGACGATCTCGCAGACCTCGCTGACCGCGTTGATAAAGGAGATCTTGGTGGCCAGGAACGCGTTGGCGCTCACCTTCACCAGCTCAGCGGTCTGCAGGTCGGTGACGATGAACGGCGTGTCCTTGGACAGCGGGGTGGCGTAGACCTCGCGCGCGATAGCCTCCGCCTGGGAGTGCTCCGGGCGAACGCCCAGCACGATGCGGTCCGGCTCGATCGTGTCCTTGACCGCGTAGCCCTCGCGGAGAAACTCCGGGTTCCACGCAATCTCCACCGACGTGCCCGGCGCGGCCAGCGCATCGGCGCGGGCCTGCAGCTCCGCGGCCGTGCCCACCGGCACCGTCGACTTCCCCAGGATGACGTGCTCGCCTTCCAGATGCGGCACCAACGAATCGATCACGGCCTCGACGTAACGGGTATCCGCCGCGTAGGACCCCCGCTGCTGCGGGGTGCCCACACCGATGAAGTGCACGTTGCCGAACGCCGCCGCCTCCTCGTACGAGGTGGTGAAGTCCAAGCGTTCGGCCTCCATGTTGCGCTCAAGGACCTCGGGCAGGCCCGGCTCGTAGAACGGGACCTCCCCAGCCTTGAGTCGATCGATCTTTGCTTCGTCTACGTCCACGCCAAGCACCTCATGGCCAAGTTCAGCCATGCATGCCGCGTGGGTTGCACCGAGGTAACCGGTGCCAATTACTGTCATCCGCATAACTGCCTATTATGCCCGTTCCTGTGAGACGGGGCAGGGTGAGGGGGACGCGGGACGGGGCTGCCGTTTTTTCAAAGTTGTAAGAAAGAAGACTGAAACACAATCCTATTTTGCAAAAACTGCGGTTTTTGCAAAATAGGTCACGCAGTTCTCTGTTACGTTCGAAGAACTGCAAACAAGGAGCCGCCAAGAACGGCCCAAATGAGCGATTACAAAGAGGGGCTGCAGTAACTCCTGCACGGTGGGCGTCGAAAAGCGAAATGCCCTACTGGAAGTTTAGGTACGCGCGCGACGGCGTAGGCCCGCGCTGGCCCTGGTACTTCGAACCGAGCGCGCCCGAGCCGTAGGGGACCTCGGCCGGCGACGACATGTTGAAGATCGCGAGCTGGCCCACCTTCATGCCAGGCCACAGCGTGATCGGCAGGTTGGCAACGTTGGACAGCTCGAGGGTGATGTGGCCGGAAAAGCCCGGGTCGATGAAGCCCGCGGTGGAGTGCGTGAGCAGGCCGAGGCGGCCAAGCGAGCTCTTGCCTTCCAGGCGGCCGGCCAGGTCCGCGGGGAGCGTGAAGCACTCGAGCGTGGACGCGAGGACGAACTCGCCGGGGTGGAGGACGAAGGCCTCGCCCTCGGGGACCTCCACGGCCGTGGTGAGGTCGGGCATCTCCAGCTTCGGGTCGATGTGCGTGTACTTCGAGTTGTTGAAGACGCGGAAGAACTTGTCCATGCGCACGTCGATCGAGCTCGGCTGCACCAGGGCAGCATCGTAGGGGTCGATGCCGAGCTTGCCGGAGTCGATAGCGTCGCGAATGTCATGGTCTGAAAGAAGCACGCCACAAGCATACGGCAGGCTCGTTTTCCGTTTCAGCGCGGGACGGTGCTAAAGTATTGCCATTGTCGCGCTGATTCGGCGCGGCAGAATGCCGGCGTAGTTTAGTGGTAGAACATCAGCTTCCCAAGCTGAGAGTGCGAGTTCGATTCTCGTCGCCGGCTCCAATTTGATGAGGCCCGCTTCCCCGCTTCGTACCGGGAGGCGGGCTTTTTTGTGTGCGGTTTTTGTGTGCGGTGTGTCTGGCTCGGGGCGGGGTTGGGGGTTTGGCCTGTTTGACGAGGGCAGGGTGACGAAGACACGGAATTTTTGTCGCACCCTCGTCATCCTGTCCTCGTCATGTAGGTGCTCAGAAAGGGCACCCAACCCCCGGAGCTCCGTCCGCCTACGCCCAGCACGCCCCGATCGGCTGGGCGGCGAGCACGGCGACCTCGCCCGACGCGGCCTCCAGCACCCGCCACTTCGGGTGGTAGCGCCACCCGGTGGCCAGCACGTCGGGGTTGTGGAACCAGCCCTGGACCACGCCGTCGTCGGTAGCAAACGTCACGCGCGTGCCCTCGACCTGCAGGATCTCCACCCGTGTCCACCCGCCGGCCTCGCCGTCGCGTGAGTTCGCGGCGCGGGTGACCGGGATCCAGTGCGGGCGGTGGCCATCCGCCACGAGCCTGCAGTGGGTGTGATCCACCGCTGCATAACCGCGGGCGGGCGGAAGCGGGACCTCCTCGCCGGGGACGCCTCCCTCCGCAGCGGCCGCGCGCAGACGGTTGCGCTCCGGCGAGTACTCAAAGTTCGTGCCGATCCGCTGAACCACGTCGAAGGCCGCGAGCTGGGTGCCAAACACACGGACGTGCAGCTCACCACCAGCGGAAAAGGTCAGTACGGTCTGGTTGATGTTGTCCAAAGTGGCGGGAAGCCAGGACGTCAAAGCCATGAGGGCTCTCCTTGGAAGGTCGCACTTTCGGCGCGCGGTGTTGCAAACGCCGACAGATCTTCTCCCGGGGGCACCGTGCGCGATCTGCGCGGTTGCCAGCCGACGGGCCGGGAGGCCTTGCTCAAATCACACTGCAACAGCAGTCACTAGAAAGAGCGCGTCGGACTTCTTGATCCGTCGACCAGCGTATCGGAGCGAAAACTCCCGGTCAAGGAAGCGCGCAACCACATATGCTGGATACGCATGAAGCTCGCCACCATGATCGTCGCCGGCTCGGCCGCACTCGGCGCGGCCAACGCCGCGCGCAACCGACCACCGCTGCCCTTCAACGACCCGGACTTCTCGCCCTCGTACACCACCCCAGTCATGTACATCCACGGCGTAACCAGCCGCGCCCGGGCGTTCCGCCCCAACGCGGAGCGCCTGCGCGACGAAGGCTTCTGGGTGTGGGGCGCCGACTACGGCGACATGCTCGCCCCCGGCTTCTACGGCATGGGCAACCTGGACAGCATCATCGAGGACGTGCACGCGAACGTGGACCACGTCCTGGAGCAGACCGGGGCTGCGAAGTTAGACATCGTGGCGCACTCGCAGGGTGGGCTCATGACCAAGCTGTTCATCGCCAACGGGGGCGCGCCGAAGGTGCGGCGCGTGGTCGCCATGGGCGCGAACTTCCACGGCACCGACGTGCGCGGCCGCGCTCCCCGCTTCACCCCGTTCATTACGCGGCACCCGCGGGCGGCGTCGGCGTTGGCGTCGCCAGGCGTGATCCAGCAGCTCGCGGACTCGCCGTGGGTGCGTACGCGTCTCAACGTGCCCGATACGGTGCCGGGTATCGTGTACACGTCGCTGTACTCGCCCGCGGACGTGCTGGTCACGCCCAATGCGACGTCCATGCTGGCCGCCGTCGACGGGGCGGACGTGGTGAACATCAACGTCGCCGACGCTTATGACGGCTACGCCCCGCGGCACGCGCTGATGGAACGCGACCCGGTCTTCACCGAGCTCACGCTGTGGGGCCTCACCCGCGAGCGCGGGGAGCACACCCCGCCGCCCATCCCGTGGGCCTAAACGGGACCTAGCCGCACTTCACAATCGGCTCGGGGTCGTAGACCGTGGTCTGGGTCTCCTGGTCGATGAGGTTGCCGGAGAGGTCGTAAATACTCCGGGTGTCCGAGGTGGTGAACCCGGGCGAGCCGCCGGAGGGGCTGCACGTCGCGCCCGAAAGATTCATTGTGTTCGGCTGGGTCTGTGCCCAGCGCCCGCCGTTAGCGGACTCGACGCGCACCGTCTTCACACCCATGAGGCTCACGGTGAGCTCGCCGCCGCTCACACCGGTCTGGATGCGCACGGGGTGGTTCGAGTCGTTGCGGAACTGCAGGTCGATCGCGCCCTCGTAGACGGTGGCCTCGCGGCCCGCCGGGTAGCGGGAGATGTAGTAGGAGTGCGGCGTGTGCGCGATGTCCGTCATGCCCGCGAAGTACGCGGCGTTGTAGAGCGTCGTCGCGAACTGGGAGATGCCTCCGCCCACGGCCATGTCGGAGTGGCCGTTGAGGATAATGCCGGACTCCACGTAGCCCTGGGCCGTGCCGCGCGGCCCGGTGTAGCCGTTGAGCGAGAAGGTCTCGCCCGGGTTCACAATCGCGCCGTTGACGGTCTGCGCCACCAGCGCAATATTGGTGCCGGAGGGGCCCGAGAAACCACCTGTGGTGAAGGACCCGACCTCCTCGTTAAAGGTGGCGTTCTGCGCGTCTTCGGTGGTGAAGTCGGCCTCGACCGGACGGTACGCGGCGTCCCAGGTACGCTCCCCATCGCCAAGGAGGCGGTCCTCGAATCCGTCGAAGGTCGCGTCCCAGTCCACCTCGGTGCCGTCTTGTGAGGGCTCGACCCCGCCACCCTCGAGCACGCGCGCGTTGCGCATCTCGGTCTGCGTCCCGCCGAGCGCCTCACCAAGGATCGCGCCCACCACGTCGCGGTGTACGTCGGGCTGGATGCGCCCCTCCACGTTGTTGAACTGCACGACCTCGCCCATCCGCTCCTGCGGAATGGTCGCCGTCACGCCGTCGCGGCCGTTGACGGTCAGCGGCCCGCCCAGCGCAGCCTTGATCGGGCCGTCCATCGCCTGCGTAATCACCGCGTCATTGATCGCGGGCTCCACGGGCTGCGGCTCCACGTCCACGCCCTCCGGGTCGAGCCAGCCGTCCGTCACCGCAGTCTCCAGGTCGGCCGGGTTCACCTCCTGCCCCAGCTTCGGGTCGGTCACATTCGCCTTGCCGCCGTCGACGTGGATCGCGCCGTCTACCGGCGCCACGTACAGCTCGTCCTTCACCCGTGCCAGTTCTGGGTCGAGCTTGTGCTTATCGACGCTCCCCTGCACGTCCACCTCGTGCTGCGTAAACAGGCCCGTCAGTCGCGGGATCGGGTTCGCGGACTGGATCCCCGCCGCATCCACAGTCGCCTGCCAGTCGATCCCCAGCCCCGCCGCCGTCGGCACGAGCTGGGCGCGCTTGTCTGCCGCCGAGACCTGGATTGGTTGCTCGGCGACGTCGCCAAGCTCTCCCTGCAGGTGCTCGCGCGCCTCGTCCGGCGACATGCCGCCGATGGCCACGCCGCCGACCGTGGTGCCGCGGGGGACGTTGCCGCGGTTGAGCGCCAGGTCCGCCAGGTATACGGCCAGGACGACGGCGAGCAGGCCAAGGACGGCGCCGAGCGCGATCTTGCCCGCCTTACCGGACGACCCGCCGCGGCGGTGCGACGAAGTTTGCCTGTGGGAAGTAGTCACCTGTCACAGGGTAGTAGATGGGGTAGTAGATGTAGCAACGAATTCGCATGCGTGGCTGGCCGCTGACTTACAGGCCGGTGTTGATCAGCTGCTGCTGGGCGCGCGCCGCGGCTTCGTTCACGCGCGCCTCGGGCAGCTCGCCCGACTGCACGGCGGCGACGACCCCGTCGATCACCTGCGGCACGTCCGCGCCCGAGGACCAAAGCGCCTGGTCCGCGCCCGCCGCGATCGCGCGCTTGACCGCCTCCGGCGTCGGTGCGTAGTCCAGGATGCCGCGCATGCCGGAGAGGTCGTCGGTGACCACGACGCCCTCGAACGGGACGCCGCCCGGGTAGTCGCCGTCGCGCAGGATGCGGTACGCCTCCGGGTTCAGGGAGCTGGGCACGCCTTCCGGTCCCATGCCGGGGACGATCATGTGGCCCATCATCACGCTCGAGCGCGGGAAGCGCTGCAGGAGCGGGCCGAACGGGCGCATGTCCAGCTCGCGTACCTGGTCCAGCGGCGGCGTCACGGCGAGCTGGTGGTGCGTGTCGCCGGAGGCGCGGCCGTGGCCGGGGAAGTGTTTGAAGGTGGGGGTGACGTTGGCGTCGATAAGCCCCTGCGCAAACAGCGTGCCCACGCGCACGACCTCGTCCGGGTGGCCGCTGAACGCGCGGTCGCCGACGATGTCCAGGCCGGAAACGTCAAGGTCCAGGAGCGGGGCGTAATCCACGTTGACGCCGCGCCCGCGCAGGGAACGGCCGATGTCGTAGCCGGTGCCCTGGATGACCTCGGGCGGGCGGGCGGCCAGCTCGCGCGGGGCCATGAAGCTGCCCATCACGTCGGTGTGGCGCTGGACGCGGCCGCCCTCGAAGTCGATGGCCACGGAGAACGGGTGGTGGTACTGCGCGCGCAGCGCCTCAATGTTGTGGCCCTCCGCGGTGAGCAGCGCGGGGTCGGCCCAGCTGGGGATGATCAGGCCACCGACGCCCTGGTCGAGCGCCGCGCGGGCCTGCGCCTCGTTGGTCACGCCGACCACCATCAGCGACGCCACCCGCGCGCGCAAGTCCGCGGGGACGCGCTGCTGCGCCGGGCTTTGCGGCGCGCTCGGGGCCGGCTGCGGGGCGGGCGGGACGACCGCGGCGGGCTCCCCTGACTGTTCTGGCTGTTCTGACTGGACGGTCTGCGTGGGTTCCTGCTGGGCCGTGTCGGAGGGCTCGCCGCCCAGCTCGGGGCGCGCGGTGAGGGCGGCGACGAGCAGCGCCACGGCGAGCACGCCGCCGACGCACACGGCGACCGCCCGGTTCCGCTGCGGCATCTTGGGCACGCGCGCCCCCTTCGAGTTGGAAGAAACGGTACTAGTGTAGTCGTGCTGGTAGGCTCATGCGCATGTCCCACCAAGTTCTGCGCCTGCCTGCATCGTTGCCGCGCCGTGCCGCCAACCCGGTGATCGCCTCCGCGGTCGTCGGTGCCGTGCTCGGGGTGGTCGGCGTGCTGGGCGTCGCCTCCGTCTCCGGGCAGAGCACCGTGCCCCAGGGCGGGGCCGTGGCTGCGGACGATGCCGTGCTGGGCGGGCCGGAGTACGGCTCCCGGGAGTAGCCGTTGCGCGCACACATTGGCGGCTGGGTGCTGCTGGCGCTCACCGTCCTGCTGCAGCCGCCCGGCCGGGTCGCCGCCGACACCAAGCTGGACCTCTCCGTCAACCCGGCGCGCTTCCTCGCCCGCGCCACGCACGCCTATACCGACGAGTTCCCCCTGGGCCAGGTGCAGAACCAGGCCTACGGCTACCTCTTCCCGCAGGGCCCGTTCTTCCTGCTCACGCACTTCGCCGGGGTGCCGGAGTGGGTGGCGCAGCGCGCCTGGTGGACCCTGCTTGTGTGCCTGGCGTACTCGGGCGCGCTGCTCCTGGCGCGCCGCACCGGGGTGCGCGGCCGCGTCCCGCAGGTCACGGCGGCGCTGCTCTACGCGCTGTCGCCGCGCATCCTCACCACGCTCACCGCGATCTCCTCGGAGGCGTGGCCGGTGGCGCTCGTGCCGTGGACGCTTATCCCGCTCGCCCGGGCCCGCCCGCGCGTCGCCGGCGCGGTGCTCGCGGTCGCGGCGATGGGCGCGGTCAACGCCACGGCCACCATCGCCGCCTGCGTGCCCGCGCTCATCTGGCTGTTGTGCCGCCGCGAGTACGCCCGCGCCACCTGGTTCGCTCTCGGCGCGGCGGCGGTGTCCACGTGGTGGATCGGGCCGCTGCTGGTGCTCGGCCGCTACTCGCCGCCGTTTACGGAGTTCATCGAGTCCGCCTCCGTCACCACCGCCTGGCTCAACCCCGTGGAGGTCCTGCGCGGCGCCACCAGCTGGGCGCCGTTCGTGGACGCCGAGCGCACCGCCGGCTTCCTCGTCGTCGGCGAGCCCGTCTTCGTCCTGGCCACCGCGCTCGTGGCCGGCTTCGGCCTCGCCGGCCTCGCGCGCCGCGACGTCCCGTGGCGCAGCGCGTGGGTGGTCATGCTCGCCGTCGGGTTCGCCCTCTTCGGCTCCGCACATTTCTGGGTCCCGCTTCTCGACGGCCCCCTCGCCCCCTTCCGCAACCTGCACAAATTCGACCCACTCGTCCGCCTCCCCCTGGCCATCGGCGTGGGCCACCTCCTCGCTCGGATCAACCGCCCCCGCGCCGTCGGCGTGGTCCTCACCGCCGCGGTCGCGGTGGCGCCGGCGTGGTCGCTGCGCCTGCTCCCCGACGGCACGTGGACGGAGATTTCGCCCGAGTGGGTCGCCGCCGGCGAGTGGCTGGAGGAGCACGCCGCGGGCACCCGTACGCTGGTCGTGCCGTCGGCCTCGTTCGCCCGCCAGACCTGGGGCTGGACTCGCGACGAGCCGATCCAGGCGCTGACCAGCACCCGCTTCGCGTTCCGCGACGCCGTCCCCCTCGCCGACCCGGAAGCCATCCGCGGCCTCGACGGCCAGGTGCGTGCGGTGGACCCGGAGGCGCTGCGCGCCATCGGCGTTGGCGCGGTGGTGGTGCGCCACGACCTGGCGACCGGCCCGCCCGCCACCACCGCCCCGCCGGTAGACCCCGCCTACGTGGCGCGCAACCTCGGCGAGCCCACCGTGAGCTTCCGGGGCGAGGGGGACGACACGGGCGTCGACATCTACCTCCTCGAGCCCCAGCGCGACGCCATGATCACAGACGCGGAACCGGTCACCGTCGACGGCGGCGGCGAGGTCCTCCCGCTGCTGTGGGCGCGGTGGGGGTACTTCCCGGCGCGGCTCGTCGATAGGCATGCGAACGTGGTCACGGACACCCCGGCGCTGGCCGAGCGCAACTACGGTACGCTCCGCGGCGCGCAGTCCGCGCCACTGGCGCAGGGCGAGGGCGGCAACGTGGGCAACCGGCTGCCCGACTACCCGTCGGCCGGCACGCGCGTCGGCGTCGCCGAGGACGGCGGGCAGGTGCGCGCCTCCTCCTCCGCCGCGGACGCGAACGCGTTCGGCGGGGCGGTCGCCGGGGCGTCGCTGACCAGCGCCTTCGACGGCGCCCCGGAGACCGCGTGGTGGCCCGCGCCGGGCGACCACCACCCGTGGATCGAGGTGCCGCCGGTAGCGGAGTCGCTCACGCTCACCGCCACGCGCACCACCACCGTGGAGCTCACGGGCGGGGCGCAGCGCCGCGTCACCCTCGTCGCGGGCGAACCGCGCACGATCCGCGCGCCTGGCACCACGCGCATCGGGCTCACCGAGCGCGTCGGTATCGCCGAGCTCGACGCGGGCGTGTCCCGCACCGTGGAGGTCCCCGGCACCGCCGACACTTACTTCTTCCAGCGCCACTTCCCCGAGACGCAGGTGATCCAGCGCCGCTTCACCACCGCCGTCGACGCCACGTGGCACCTCGACGCGCCCGCCACCATCGACGGCACCCGCTACCCCTCCGGCCCCGTCCACCTGCCCGCGGGCCCCCACGACCTGTTCACCCGCCGCGACGCCGTCGCGCTCACCCGCGGCGAGGCGCCGACACCCAATTGGTCCCCGCTGCCCGCCACGCTCGCCCCCGCCGACCACGCGCGCACCATCATCACCACCCGCGCGTTCAATGCTGGCCTGCGCGCCACCGTCGGCGGTCACGCGCTCGAGCCCACGCTTGTCGACGCCGCGACCCAGGCCTTCACCGTCCCCGCCGGAGCCTCGGGCGAGTTCCGCATGTACTTCGCCGGCGAGGCGACCTACCGGTACTCCCTCCTGCTCGGCGGCGCGTTCAGCGCCCTCGTCGCGCTGGCGTGCCTGGTGGCAGTGGTGCGCAGGCGGGGCGACGGCGGCATGGCCGATCCGCCGGAGCTGCCCCGCGTCGATCGCGCCGCGCCGCTGCTCGCCACCGTCGCCGTCGTCGCCGCCGGCCCGGTCGCGGGGCTCGTCGCCGCGGTCTCCGCGTGGGCCATCCGGCGCTTCACCGTACTGCCGTCCGCGTGGCTGTCCGGTGGCGCGCTGGCGGTCGCCGGGCTGGTGCTGGCGAGGGCCCCGTGGCCGTCGGCAAGCTATGCGGGCGCTACGCTCCTGCCGGTTGTGGGGTGCTTCGCGGTGGCGTGCCTGGCGTGGCCGGACCGCGACGAGTAGCCAGCGCCGCGCGCATCACCCGCGCGCCGGGCACCTCCACGAGCTCGTAGGAAACGTAGCCCACGGCCAGGCTCGCGGCCGCCGTCACGGCCAGGACCAGCCAGAAGTGTCCGCCGAAGACGGGCACCCCGAGCACCGGAAACACCAGGTCCAGCACCGCCATGTGCCACAGGAACACGGAGTATGACCAGCGCCCGGCCAACATCGCGGGCCGCGTAGACAGCAGCGTCCCGCCCTCCCTCGGCCCGAGCGCGTAGGGCGCAACGAACAGGGCGGCGAAGAGTGCGCCGAGCAGGACGCGCACGTTGAACTCGGCCGGCGTGGGGTGGGTCAGCCCCTCCGGCCCGACGACCCCGGCGAACCACGCCACCGGCATAGCCAGCAGCGGGAACGGCCAGCGCGGGCCGCGATAGCGCAGGCCGACGCGCTCCAGTTCCGCGCAGACGAGCCCCACCGCGAACCAGGGCGCGTACGACGGCGGCCAGATCTGCAGGTTGACCACCTCCGGGTTGGAGAGCGGCTGGATGAGCCACGGCCAGGCCAGCCCCGCCACCACCGCCGCGGCGAGCACCCGCCTGCGCGCCCGCCCGCCGCGCGCCAGGTACAGCGGCAGGACCAGGTAAAACGCTACCTCCACACACAGCGACCACATCTGGGTCAGCCCCGCGATCAGCCCATCGGGCACGTAGATCTGCAGCATGAGCAGGTTCGCCACCGCCTGGCCCACACCCACTCCGCCGAGCGCCGGCAGCGCGAGCAACACCACGGCCACGCACACCACGTACGCGGGCGCGATGCGCGCCGCTCGGCGCGCGAGGTACCCGGGCCGCGGCCCGCGCCGGGCGAGCACGAACGCGGACAGCGCGTAAAACACCGCGACGAAGTAGTCGAAGCGCGCGAGCAGCGGCGAGTGGTTCGCGGTTTGAAACGCGACGTGCGTGGTCAGGATCCCGAGGGCGGCGACGGCGCGCAGGCCCTCGAGTTCCGGCAGTAGGTTAGAGTTTCGAGTGTGGTTTTCGGTGAGCTTTTCGATGTGGACATTGTAAAGAAGCGCAAGCTTGCGTGGGCGGCGGGCATCGCTGTCGGCGCGCTGGCGTTCAACATTGCATCGCCGATCGTCATCGCCCACCAGCGCACCATGCCCACCGGCACGTACGCGATGACCTTCGACGGCCCCGACGGTGAGCACTTCACCCGCACGACGACGCTGGAGAAGTCCACGGCCGCGGACCCCACGACGGGCAAGGACAAGAACATCTACACGCTCTCCACCGAGCAGACGGGCCCGAACGCGTTTACTGATTCCTTCCAGATCAACCCCACCACCGCCTTCCCGGAGAAGGACCGCCAGGGCCTCGGCGCCTACCTGCCGTACCGCCCGGAGCGCCGCTCGTACCCCTACTTCGACCCCGGCGCGCAGGCCACGGTCCCGCTGGACTACCTCGGCCCGGGCTCCGTCGGCGGCCTGGATACGTACCAGTACCGCGCCACGCTGCCCGACGGCACCCAGCGCACGGTCAATGCGGAGCGACGCACAGGCACGCTTATCGACGAAACCTGGTCTCTCCCCTCCGGCGTCTGGGCACTCGATGACGCCTCCAAGTCCGCGGCGGTGGACCGCGCCCGCAGCGAAACGACGTGGCTGCGCGCGCTGCAGATCATGGCGCTGCTGACCCGGTTCGTCGCCGCAATTGCAATCGTGTGGGCGTTGGTGCTCCTTGCGCGCCGCCGCTAAGTACCTGCTGCCCGCCTACGGCACCCTGCTGGTGCTGGGCCTGACCTGGCCGTTTTTCCTACCTGGTGAGGCGTTCGCGCTGCGCGACATGATGGTGCTGCCCGACATGGCGCTCACCCGCGCCTCGCTCGGCTTCGGCGACCTGCCCGCGCGCAACGTGCCGCAGGACGCGCTGCTGGGCCTCGTCCCGTTCCCGGTCCTGCTCGTGCGCGTGCTCGTCATCGGCGCAGCCACCGCCGCGGCCGTTGCCGGCCACCGCCTGGGCACCCACCCGCTGGGCAAGGCGGCGGCGATGACCGTGGCGGTGTGGAACCCCCTGGTCATCGAGCGTCTGCTGCAGGGCCAGTGGTCGCTCGCCGTCGCCGCGTGGCTCATTCCCCTGGTCGCGCTGGGTGGAAGGGCGGGTCCGGTGGCGCAGTGGGTCGCCTCGCTCACCCCCACCGGGGCGATTTCCGCCGCCTGCTTCGTGCGCAGCCGGGCGGGGTTGGTCGTCGCCGCGCTGTCGTGCGCGCTGTGGGTGGTGGCGGGTGCGCTCGCCGCTGGTGGCGGGATCGCGACTGCAGCAAGCGCTGCCGCGTTCGCGCCGCGCGCCGAGCAGTACGTGGGCACCCTCGGCGCGCTCATGGGGCTGGGCGGCATTTGGAACGGGGCGGCGGTCCCGGCTTCGCGCGAGGTCGGTTTTGCCCTGTTCGGCATCCCGCTGTTCGTGCTGCTCGGGCTGGGGTGGCGTGCGGTTCCGCGCCGCTGGCTGGCGTTGGCGGCGGCTGGCTTCGCGGTCGCGCTCGCGTCCTGGGCGGGCCTGACCAACCCCGTGGTCACGCACGTACCCGGTGGCGGTTTGCTCCGCGACGCGCAGAAGTGGCTCATCCTGGCTATTCCGGCGTTCGTCGCGGCGGCGGGGGCGCTCACCCCGCGTCGCGCCGCAGCCGCGCTCGCGTGTGCGCTGTTGCAGGTGCCGGACGGTGCGGTGAGCGTCGCAAAGCTGCGCCCTGGCGCTGTCGAATGCCCGGCGGTGGCGGCCGCGGGCCGAGATGTGTATTTCGCTGAGCGTGCGCCGCTGACGCTCGTGCGCGGTGAGCCGACGGTGGATCCGGCGCCGAAGTGCATGAATGTCGTGGAGTCCGGGGCTTTGCTTGTCGACGCCACCCTCGTCGACCCGCCCTCTCCCCGGTGGGTCGCGGCGCACGAGGCTGTGAAGCAGGAGCCGGTCGATGTGGCGCGGTTGCGCGAGCTCGAGGTGGGGCTGGTGGTGTACCCGGACGGGCGAGTGCTGGAGACCGGCGCGCCCCCGCGCGGGCTGCCGCCGGTGGGGATTGCGCTTTTCGCGGGTTACTTGGCGGCGCTGGCCTACGCGGTGGCTGTGGGGAGGCGCTCGCGCAGCTCGGCGGCGAAGGTCTCGGGGTCGGGCACGGAAACGGCGTAGTCGCCGTCTGCGGTGTTGATGCGTACTGTCGGGCCACCGACGGAGTAACACTCAGCGCCGTCGACCTTCCGTGGGCCGCTTAAGTGCGGTGGGGAGAACATCCAAGACCACAGGCTCGGTTGCGGGCCTGCCTCTTCGACGCCGGTGATCCGATCCAGCGGGATCGCGGTTTCTCGGCCTGCAAGGCGCAGCTGCAGGGCGGAGTTACCTCCACGGTCATCAACGCGGACGTGCAGCGTGATGCGCGAGTAAAGGAAGGCGTAGGCGGCGAAGCATCCCAGAAGGATCCAGCTGAACGGGTCGGAGCGGAATCCACCGACCATCGGCACCACCAGTACCGTGGCGACAAGAATGACGGCCAAGGGCACGCCGTTCACCTTGCGGTCACGTTCCAGGTTGGTCATGTCACAAGCGTAACAGTGTTCACACGTATTTTTATTCACGCATATATGGATCACTGAAATTTCGTAGGCAAACCCGCTTACCAGCGTATATTCCGTTTTTAGTTGGCCCACTCCAATAAATGAGCAGACCCAATCATTGAAATCCTTGCATGATTAAACCCACGCCACTAAAGTTAACCGCAGATGAACAAAAGGTTACGTACCCGGTAGTCCGGGGGAACTACCCCAAGACACAGCAAAGGAGACCCTCATGAAGGACATCAACAACATCGACTTTTCTATTATCCGCGAGCGCGCACTGCGCAACATCCGCGAAGACCTTATCGCCGAGTGGTCCGACCGCTTCGACGCCGAAGAGATCGGCTTGGCCTTCGATTCCATTCTCAAGGCGCACCGCGACAGCGCGACCTTAGACCACTTCATCCCGGTCCTGGTCGAGGCTGAGATGAGCGCGCGCCTGCGCTCCGGCAACTTGTGGCCCGCCACTGCTGCGTAAACGTCGCAGACACAGGCGTCGCGTACGCGAGCCGCAAGCACAGCACAACCGCAGCCCCCTCCCCGCACAACGCGGGCCGGGGGCTGCGGTTTTTGCTATACTGTCCTGCTACATGCTGTCGGTAGCGGGAACCCCGGGCCGCGGCGTGCGTCTTAGCGAACACTCACCCGCGCCAGCCCGGGTAAGGCTGGAGACTCTGATCAGGCCCTTTGCCGCACGGCCACCCCTTGCATTGTGACGCGGCCTGCATCGAGCACACGAGCACTCCCCACCAGGGAACGCACAGATAACTGAGTATTACCGCAGTGTTGGAAGACGCACTCCCGCCACACCCGGGACCCGTGAGGGTTGGGATACGGGGACGCATACGTAAAAAGGAAAGGGGCCACCATGTTGCTTGCAGAGGCACTCGCACAACGCGCCGAGGCGCAGCACCGCCTAGACGAGCTGCGCTCCCGCCTGGTTGAGCAGGCGCGCGTGCAGGAGGGCGACGAGCCCGCCGAGGACCCAGCCGAGCTGCTCAAAGAGGCAGCGCACGTGCTGGAACAGATTGAGGTGTTGGTGCGCCGCATCAACCACACCAACTCGGTCACGCCTTTCGAGGGCGACGCCACGCTGACCGACGCAATCGCGCGCCGCGACGCGCTGGTCCGCGCGGGCCGCTTCTACTCCGCGGTCGCGGACTCGGCGACGGCGCGGATCGACCGCTACTCGCGTTCCGAGGTGCGCTACGTGCCCACCGTGGATGCGGCCGCGCTGCGCAAGATGTCCGACGGCGCTGCCAAGGAGTACCGCCAGCTGGACACGAAGATCCAGCAGCTGAACTGGTCCACGGAGCTGCGCTAGCTAGCGGCCTGCGCCAACCACGTCGCGCAGCACCGCGGCGAACTTCTCTCCC
>NZ_CAMPQC010000013.1:0-130138 GCF_946902955.1 Corynebacterium sp. Marseille-P8863
CTGTCAGTGTGAAGATCCGTGTTCAGGAGATCTCCAGGCTGCTTCGAATATCTCCGTCAAGTTTTTAAGGATTGAGCCGTTGCAAAACGCACATCTTAAGAAGCGCGTCATGGCCGCGCTTATCTCCGGCGTCCTCGCCACCGGTACCACCGCCGTCATTGCTACCAACGCGTCTGCAGACCAGCTGGTCGTTGACGCATACCAGAAGATGGACGAGGCGCAGCTGCAGGAGCTGATCGCCGAGCAGAAGAAGCTCGCCCAGATTCACACTGGGTACGACAACAGCACCCAGACCCTGCCTACTGAGTATGGCCCGGGCTGGTGCATCGACTGGGGCATCGACAACCCGTGGAACAACAAGGTCGGCGGCTACGACGTACGTAAGCTCACCGGTACCTCCGGCCGCGTCGGCGATGGCATGGCCATCGACGAGAACGTCCGTATCGCCGCGATTAACCTGACCAAGTCCATGCTCGCGGATTACGACAAGTACATGAACGGCGATGCTTCGGTGCTGCCCATGCTGGAGAAGAAGAACACCTTCCTGCAGGCGCTCCTGGCCAACAACCTCGGTGTGCTCAACAACGTCCGCGGCAACATCCAGCAGCAGGATTCCACGTTGTTCTACAGCCTTACCGGTTTCAACATCGTGCACCAGACCCTTCCGGCTGGAAACCCCAACCACGAGGCCAACTACGTCCTCAACCCGGACGAGAGCAAGCTGGCAAAGATCAAGCAGACCGTCAAGCCGGGCGAGTTCGTCACGGTGCTGGTCCCCAAGAACTACAACCTGAACCTGAACCCGAAGCAGTCGAAGACCTTCCAGCGAATCATCACGGTTCACCAGCCGGGTCTGGACATCTACCCGGACAAGCCGGACTACAACTTCGAGACCGAGGTTGAGGAGACCACGACCCCGCGCTCGACCGTCACCACCACGGTGAACGAGCCGGATCACGAGGCCACCACGACCGTCCCGGCAGGCAACCCGTACACCACCACGGTGACCGAGACCGCTCCGGCAACCGTGACCACCGAGCGCCGCAGCCGCGAGCCGATCACCTCCACGGTGACCACCACTCGCCCGGAGCGCGTCACCACCGTGACCAACACCAAGCCGGTAGAGACCGAGGTTGTCACGACCACCGAGAACGGCACCCCGGTCACCAAGACCGTGAAGAAGACGCCGGAGCCGGAGATCGTCACCGAGACGATCCCGTCCACGGTCGCCACCGAGACCCAGACCATCACCGAGGAGACCGTCACCAAGACGGTCCCGGCACAGCCGGTCACCAAGACTTCCGTGGTCACCCCGGTCTCTACCGTGAAGACTACGGTTCCGGGCCGTACCGGCGAGGTCGTCACCACCGTCACTGGCGAGCCGACCACCGTTACTAAGACCATCAGCCAGAACGACCACTACTACACCGAGAAGGTGTACGAGAAGGTCCGCGAGGTCTACGAGTACTACCAGTTCGCTGGCTTCACCAAGGAAGAGCAGTCCAAGGTCATCGACCTTGACAAGCGCATCAAGGACTCCTGGACCTTCGAGGTCACCGAGGGCTCCGAGTACGTCATCGTCGAGCGGAACGAGGACGGCAAGCTCGTTGTCACCCCGCGCCCGGGCTTCAAGGGCGAGGGCAAGGTCACCATCGTCGTGACCGACTCCGACGGCAACGAGCACGTCTACCGCCTGACCATCAACAACACCGTCAACGTAGATGAGTCCACCCACGTCAAGGTGAACAACTTCTTCTACAACATCAACACCGGTGGCAACGGCGATCGCTTCAAGCTCATCAACATCGACGAGGGCGAGACGCACAAGACCGTCAAGGGCGGCGACATCGCCGTCGTGAAGGACGACGGTCAGGGCCACCTCAAGGTCACCCCGAAGGACGGTGTGACCAAGGGCGAGGTCATCGTCGAGATCACCGACAAGCAGGGCAATACCCGCGAGAACGTGATCACGATCGAGAACAAGGAGTCGCAGTACAACGTCTCCCGCGAGATCCTGAACACCTCCGTGGGCTTCGTTGAGCACCGCGGCGGCAAGGCAGAGATCACCGAGGGCAAGGACGTCATCACCGTCGAAGAGGCCGAGGTCAACGGCGACAAGGTCTGGAAGATCGTTCCGAAGGACGGCGTCACCGAGGGTGAGGCTCACGTTGTCTTCACCGACGAGGAGGGCATCGAGTACAACTTCGACTTCAAGGTCGTCCCGGACCCGAACGGTGGCCCGAAGGTCATCGAGCACGACATCTACTACAACGGCAACGTCGACGTTCAGCGCAAGGACGGTTACGAGGCCAAGGTCGTTGAAGGCGAGGATCTTGTCGATCTCACCGAGACCGACAAGACCTGGACCGTGACCCCGAAGCAGGACAACGAGAAGCTGCTTACTGAGGGCGGCAAGGCAGTCGTGCACGTCAAGGACGCAAACGGCCAGCTCGTGGCTGTCGCGACGATTAACATCAATCCGCGGGACTTCGAGAAGCCGGGCGAGGTCGTTAAGCGTCCGCCCCGCGAGATCGTCGACCGCACAATTGCACGAGTTCACCTCGGTGAGCTGGATAGCAACCACTGGTTCAAGGTCGAAGCGCTCGATGGCAGCTCGCTGAGCGACCTTTTTGAGAACCCGGAGGACTACGACGGCAAGAAGCTGGAAGAGGACCTGGAGCTTCACTTCAAGCCGGGAGCAGAGGGCAAGCTCAAGGTGACTGAGTTCCTCGACTACGCCAAGGGCCAGCCCGACGAGGAGACTTACCCGCTCGTTGAGTACACCTACGACGTGAAGCCGTACCAGCCGCGTGAGGCTGAGTACACCATCACCTCCGAGAACGAGATCGACCTGCAGGGCACCAAGCTCAGCGTCGTCGAGGGTAAGGACCTGCTTGAGTCCGTTCCGACCGCCGGCGAGTCCAAGATCAAGATCACCCCGAAGGGTGACGCTGATGGCGACGTCGTCATCGAGAACAAGACCGAAGACGGCTACGTCTTCGAGCGCTACACGCTGCACATCACCCCGGGCCGCGGCGCCAACAAGGGCGAGGTCACCGAGAAGAACATGACCTGGACCGGTACGGCGCGTATCAGCAAGGACGAGGGCGACACCTACAAGATCGTCTCCGCCAAGGACGCTGAGGGCAACGACGTCGACGGCAACGACCTCGTCCGCGTGAAGGAAGAGAACGGCCAGTTCGTTGTCACCGGCCGCGCCGGCAAGACCGGTGTCGTCACCATCACCGTGAGCGACAAGCGTGGCGTCTACGCCACCTACAAGCTCAACATCGGTGAGGCTGAGGGCGCGCGCGTTTACAACTACCAGATCTCCACCAACTCGGAGTTCCGCGCAACCCTGGTTGAGAAGTCCAACAAGTTCGTCGTCATCGACGGCGAGGACTACTTCGAGAACCCGACCAACGACGGCAACCAGTGGATCGCCAAGCCGAAGGCAAACGCCGCAGGCAAGACTGCCACGATCGAGGAGTGGGACGCTGACGGCAACGTCATCAACACCTACAACCTCAAGATCGTCGAGGGTAAGTCCACCGGCAGCCGCGAGGTCCGCGACTACATCGTCATGGGCTCCACCAAGACCGACAAGCCGATGGCCAAGGGCAACACCTTCAAGGTCGTCTCGGGCACCGAGTTCGTGGATGCGAAGTCGAACAACGACGGCACCTTCTCCGTGACCCCGAAGTCCGGCACCGAGGGCAAGACCGTCGTCACCGAGGAGTACGACAAGGACGGCAACGTCGTCCGCAAGATCACCTCCCTGATCGTCCCGTCCGGCTCCAAGATTGAAAACGGCGCCATCCTGGGCGAGAACAAGGACCTCGGCGTCAAGATCGATCACGATGAGAAGACCGGCAAGGTCACCATCAAGTTCGAGAAGGAGGACGGCTCCATCGCTGTCCTCGAGGGTTCCGAGCTGGTCGATCAGGAGACGGATAAGGACGGCAACGTCGTCCTGACCCCGAAGGACCCGAACAGCAAGGTCGTCCTGACCCCGAAGAACCCGAACGGCAACAACAAGGTCATCTTCATTCCGCTGGCTGGCGGCGTCCAGGGCAAGAAGCCCATGGAGCTCTACGTCCAGGTCAAAGTTAAGACCGACGCAGATGCCAACGGTGGCAACGGCAAGGGTGATGTGAATGTTGGGTCGTCTGATCCGAAGTGTATTGCTTCGTTGGTTGGTTTGGCTTCGCCGTTGTTGCTGCTGATTCCGTTGGGCATCCTGTCCCAGGTGAACATTCCGGGTCTTGAGGGTGTGCGTGGTCAGTTGAATGCTGCGATTCAGGATGCGAATAATCGTATTCAGCAGGGTCTGGGTATTTATGATCATGATCGTGCGTCGCGTGCTGCTGGTGTGCAGGGTGCGTTTGCGGTTGAGAATTCGCAGATGATTGGTGTGGCTGCTGGTGCGCTGGGCGTGATTACTGCTGGTCTGTTGATTGGTGATGCGGTGCTGCGTGCTTGTGGTCAGGAGGAGTCGACGTCGTCGTACCAGTTGGGTGAGGCGACGGATAATGACACGCTGCGTTATGGTTCCTCTGGCAAGCCGGCTGAGTCTGCAAAGTCGGAGGAGTCTGAGGCTCCGAAGTCTGAGGAGGCTGAGGCTGCTGAGAAGTAGTTCGTAGCACCACGGTAAGCCGTTTGTGTGGGAATGTTCCCGCATAAGCGGCTTTTCGCATTCCTGGCGAAACCTTGGCTGCCTTAATACACGGATATTTCTATAGATTTGTGCGGCACCGGTGCAAGCGATGTGAGAGAATAGTCACTGTAAATACCCACTGTATTTCCAGGAAAGTAACGCCTCGCACTGCGCTAACTCGGAAAGTTCAAAGGATTCCCGTTACACATGTCCTCCCTCAAGAAGCGCGTTCTAGCTGCGCTCATCTCCAGTGTCCTCGCCACAAGCACCACCGCAGTTATTGCACCGAATGCTCTCGCTGCAGACACTTTTGCCACTAAAGCATTTCAGCCCGTGGCGCCAGATACCCTCAGACAGTTCCAGGCGCTCCGTCCTAAGCTTGCCCTGCAGGCGAAGGGCCTTGATGGGGAAGTGGCACCACTTCAGACAGATCGCGGTCCTGCATGGAGCATCGATGGTGCGGTAGATGCCCTTGAAGGCGCGCAGGTTCGCAAGCTGACCGGCCAGTCCGGTCGCGTCGGCGAGGGCGATAACTTGGACGCTCAGGTCCGTGTCTCGGCAATCAACGTGACGAAGGCGCTTCAGCAGGACCTCCGGAACTACGCCTCTAAACCGTCACGCTCGTTGACACAGCAGATTGAGCAGAAGTTGCTCTTTACACGGGCTCTGCTTGGCAATGACGTCGCGTCCCTCAACGCGGCACGCGCAGACGTCCTCGAGAATCACAGGGGCGCATTCCACGAGCTCACTGGCTTCACAGTCGCGCAGCGAACCAAGCCGGGTTCTGCCGACGCGACCCTGAACTACGTCCTCGTTCCCGATACCCAAAAGATCGAAAAACTCACCGCGGGTGACGACGAGTACGTCACCGTGTTTCTCGGCAAGGACGGCGAGCGTCTGCTCAGCCTTTACCAGCCGGGGCTTGACTTGCCTGACAATTCCGTACCAGTCGAGACCACTTCGACCGAGTACCACCAGTTTGCAGGCTTCACCGCTGACGAGCAGTCCAAAACCATCGACTTGGATCTGCGCATCAAGGGCCACTGGACCTTTGATGTCACCGAGGGCGCGAAGTACGTCCGCGTCACCCGCGGTGAACGTGACCACCAGCTCGTGCTCGCACCGCGCCCGAGCCTCGAGGGTGACGGCACCGCCACGGTCGTGATTACCGATGAGCAGGCGAACGAGTTCATCTACCACCTGCAGCTCAACAACACCATCAATGCGGAAGTGCCGGAAGAGCCGGAGCAGATTATCGACGCCCCGCCACGCGCACCCGAGGAAACCGCGTACCGCCATCTACCCACGAGCACGGTTGCCTACATCTCCAACAACGGGGGCACCGCAACGGTCACCAGGGGCGAGGACCTCGTCGCTGTCGACGAGACTGAAATCGGCGGCACGCCGGTGTGGAAGGTCACTCCCACCAGCAGGGACCAGGAGGGCATGGCCCACGTCGTGGTCACCGACGCCGACGGCACCGTGCGCCCACACGTCTTCCAGCTTGAGAAGCGGATGTACGCGACGAAGAGCATCGTTCACGATTCGATCCCGTACGGGGGATTTGCGAAGCTGCTACGCCCCGCTGGTGTGACCTACGACGTTGTGCAAGGCGCCGAGTTTGTCACTGTGAGCGAGGAGGACAACGCCTGGATCGTCAACGCAAACAAGGATAACGACGTGCTGAGGAAGAACGGTGGCACCGCTGTCATCGACCTCAAGGACAGCCAGGGTCGCGTCGTTCAAAACGTCACGGTCAGCATTGAGCGCCATACTTTCAACCCCGAGAAGACCACCCGTGTGCACGAGGTTGTCGATCTCTCAGAGGTGTACCTCACTCCGTTCAGTGACGAAGACAATGGCTTCTTGGTCGAACCGCTGGACGGCGCAACGCTCGAGGACTTTTTTGAGAACCCGGAAGATTACGACGGTAAAGAGATCTGGGGCGACTTGAAGCTGAAGTTCAAGCCGGGGGCACAGGGGAAGCTTAAGGTCACCGAATTCGTCCGGTGGGCGACTAACGACGACGGTGTCGACTACGACAACGTCCCGATTACCGAGCACGTCTATGTGGTTTCCCCGTTCAAGCCGATCGAATCCGAATACACAATTACCTCCGAAAACGAGCTCGGGTTGGTTGGCACCCGGCTCCACATCACCGAAGGCGGGGATTTGCTCGAAGCCGTGCCAGCGGATGGCGAGTCCAACATAACGATTTCTCCGAACCGCGGCGCCAGCGGCCGGGTCGTGATCGAGGACCGTACCGAAAGCGGCCATGTCTTCGAGCGCTCTACCGTCAACATCACGCCTGGTGAGCAACAGAAGGACGTCGAGCATGAGATGACCTGGACTAGTTCAGCGCGCATCGCCGCTGAATTCGGCGACTCCTACAAGATCGTTTCCGCTAAGGATGCCGACGGCAACGACATCGACGGCTACGATCTCGTCCGTGTTCGCGAGGATGATGGCGATTTCGTCGTCACCGGCCGTGCGGGCAAGATCGGTAGTGTCACGATTGCTGTGAGCGACAAGCAAGGTGTGTACGGGACATACACGCTCACCATCACGGAGTCCAAGGGCGCTCGCGTCTACAATTATCGGACCTCGCCCAACGCAGAGTTCCGCGCGACGCTGGTTGAGAAGTCCAACAAGTTCGTCGTCATCGACGGTGCCGAGTACCTGGAGTACCAGACCGAGGACGGCAACCAGTGGGTGGCCAAACCGAAGGCTGATGCTGCCGGCAAGACCGCGACCATTGAAGAGTGGGACGAGGACGGCAACGTCCTTAACACCTGGAACCTGAAGATCGTCCGGGGCGCAACCTCTGACACCCCTCAGCTGCGCGACTACCTCATCATTGGTCAGGGCAAGGCATACCAGCCGATCTCGGAGGGCAACACCTTTAAGGTTGTGCAGGGTGCGAATCACGTCACCACCGGCACGGACGATAAGGGCAACTTCACGCTGACCCCGAAATCAGGTGGTGAGGAACAATTCGTTGTGACCGAAGAATACGACAACGACGGTAAGCTCGTCCGCACGATCAGGTCACTGATCATTTTGCGAGAGCACACCCTGCCGACCGACAACGAGTTCGAAGCGCCGAACAAGGACATCGCCACGGCTCGCCGCGACGCATCCACCGGCGCGATCACGATCTCGTTCGGCAAGGAGGGCGGCGACATCGGGATCGCCGAGGGCGCGGACCTCGTGGACATCACCCGCGAGGGCGACTCCTTGGTCCTCACCCCGAAGCAGGGCGTGCGTGGCACGGTGTCGTTCGTCCCGGTGAATGACAACGTGCAGAACACCACCGGCTACAGCTTCGACATCGATACGAAGTCGGGCGCTGACGGCAACGCGCCGAAGGACGGTTCCTCGGATCCGAAGACCGTTGCCTCTTCAGTCGGCATCGCAACCCCGCTGGTGCTGCTGCTCGCGCTGATCGCAGTTTCCCAGCTGCCGATCCCCGGCCTTGAGGGCGTGCGCGCGCAACTTAACGCCGCCATCGACAACGCGATGAAGGCGTTCAAGTAGCCCCTATCGCTCCCGCAGCACGCCGCGGACTACGTCGTCGAGCCAGTCGACGGCGTAGTCGTACCCGGTCTGCCCGTCCACGTTGAACCCGCCCGCGCTATCGGTGTACCCGAGCTTGTAATACGACATGTGGCGTGGCCCGAAGTCGCCGGCCTGGCTCGCCGACGCCAGAAGGTTCGCGTTCGCCGGATTGCGCCTCGCCGCCTGCAAACCGGCCGCCGAGGAGACCTGCCCCACCAGCTGCGAAACCGCCGAGTGCGCCGCGGCCTGGCGCTGCTCCGTCGGCGTCGGCACCCGCGGCACCACACCCGAGCGCGCCAGCTGCAGGTAGAACCGCTCTGTCGCCTGGGTCGCGCGCATGCCCTCGAGCGCCACGTCGTACCAGGTGGCGTTCTCGTCATCCCCCGAGACTGCGCCGCGCAGCCCCTCGAGCGCCGGCAGCAGGTAGGTCCAGGTCACGCCCTCTTTCGCCAGGTTCGGCAGCGCCGCCATGAGCGTGACCGCTACGAGCTGCTCGGGCGGGGTGGCCGCCTGCTCCGACCGGGTGGCGCCATCGGCCGCCTGGGCGAAGAGTGCGATCTCTCCGAGGATGAGGGCGGCGGCGGGGGCGTCGAGAAGCGATAGCCCAGACTCGCGCACCGCCTGCTGCACCGGCACGCCCGCGTCCATGCGGCGGGAAAACTCCAGCACGTGCGCGCCCGTCGCCGCGTTGGGCGGGCCCACGGCCTCCTCGCGCATCGCCACATCCGCCAGGTCGCGCAGCGCGGACTCCGGGTCCGTCGAGCACGCCATGTCCGCCGGGTTGCACAGCGAAAGCACCTTGCCCTCCAGGCCGGCGAAGCTCAGCGCGCGCTCGCCGGCGAGTCCCACGCGCTCCGGAATCACCCCGGAACCGCCGCCGTTGATCAGCTCGCCGCCGCGCGCCAGGACCCCCTTCGGCGCGGGCGCGTACAGCTTGGCGGGCGGCAGGGGCCGTTGCCTATCGACGCTCGCCCGCCCCGGATCCGCAAACAACACCACCCCGGCAATCTGCTCCGGGCCCACCCCGCGCACCTGGCCGTGCGCCGCCCGCGCTGCCGCGTCGCCGATCAGGTGGGCGCCCTGCGAGTAGCCCACCATGATGAAGCGGGTCTGCGGGCACGCGCTCGCCACGGTCTCCATTTCGCGCACCGCGTCGTCCGTTCCTTGCGTGACGGACTCGCCGTAGGTCGCCGCCTCCGTGCCCTCGATGCCGCCGCTGGCGCTGCCGAGCGCGCTCAAGCGGCCCAACGAGGCGGGGTAGCGGACCTGGTAGCTGCGCACCGTGCGCGCGCCGAAGTGTTCGGTGAGGTCGGCGGCGGGGGAGGAGTTGTCGTCGAAAAGCGTGTCGCGGGCTGACGGGTCCCAGGAATGCGAAAACCCCGAGCCCGCCGCTTGCACGACGTGGATCGGGGTACAGCTCGGCGCGAACGGCCGCAGCGGCTGCGCTGTAGCAACAGGGGCAACAGGGGCGGGCGCAGCGGCGAGCGCAAGCAGGGCGACGAGGGCGGGAACACGTTTCACGCGAAACATATTAGTACCGCGCTGCACGCCTGCGCGTCTACTTGCGCGGCAGAGCCATGAGCGCGGCGCCGATGGCTACGAGCCAGGAGTCCTTCGACAGCGGCAGGCCCTCCTGGGACGGGCGGATGCCGTCGTCCTCGGTCATCGCGTCGTTGCCGAAGTACATGGTGAGCAGGCCCGCGCCGAACGTCGCGAGCGCGGCACCGGCGAGGCGGTTGGACACGAACGGGGTGAGCAGCGCTGCGCCGATGCCGGTCTCGGAGTAGGCGACGAACTTGGCAAAGGTTTCCTTGTCCATGTCCTTCAGCGCCGGGATGCCGGTGACGGCCATGCCGTGGAGGAACTCGGCGGTGCCCTCGTCGGCACCAATCTTGCCGATGCCGGAGTTCAGGATATACAGGCCGGTGGGCACGCGCAGCGCGGCGGAGGCGAGGCGGGTCTTTGACTTCGCAGCCTTCTGTGCCTTGGCGGCCTTGGCGGCCTTCTGGTTAGCGGGGAGCAGGTTGAGCGGGTTGAACATGATGTGTCCTTCCGTGTGGGATGTCGTCCATCAAGATGATACGTCAACAATCTGCTCCCGGCAAGGGCCGCGGTCTTAGACCGAAAGCTCGGGGTGCAGATCGCGCTCTGGGATCTGGCGCAGCCTGGTCAGGCCCAGGCAGGCGACCACCCACGAGCCTACCGCGATGCCCAACAGCACCAGTGTCGCGCGGATCATGCGCGGATCGCCGCCGTCGGTGCCGAACAGGGCGTAGCGCATGAGGTCCACCGAGTAGCGCATCGGGTCCCAGCTGTGCACCCACTGGATGAACTTCGGCTGCACCTCGGGCGGGTACAGGCCGTTCGACGCCACCAGCTGCAGCGACATGAGCGCCATGGTGAGCAGGCGGCCGATCGACTTACCAAAAATGCAGTTGAGCATGTAGATGAAGGAGACGAACACCCACGACACGCCCACCAGCACCGCCAGCATCACACCCGCGTGCGCCGGCTCGACGCGCAGGATGAACACCTGCATGATCCACAGGAAGACCGACTGCACGCCGGTGACCAGGAACGACGGCAGCAGCGTGTTGAGCGCCACGCGCACTGGCGACGCCCCCGAGTCGATCGCGCGACGCGAAATCGGCTCGAAGATCATGTACAGCACCAGGCCGCCGAACCACAGAGACAGCGACAGGAAGAACGGGGAGAGGCCCTTGCCAAAGAAGGTCAGCTCGTCGCCGGCCTGGTTCAGCACGACCGGGTTGGAGGCGGAGTCGACCGCCTTGTTCAGGCGCTCGCCCTCCCACGTCGGCGCCTGCTCCTGCGCGTCGTGGAGTTTGACGCTGAGCTCGCCGGTGCCGTCATCGAGCTGCACCAGGCCGTCGTTCAGCGCGCCGAGGCCCACGACGAGCTGGTTGGAGCCGTCGGCCAGCTTGGACGACGCGTCCGACGCCGTGTTTGCCGCCACGACCAGCTGCGACGTGCCGTCCTTCAGCTGTGCCACGCCCGCGACGAGCGTGCCGGAGCCGTCCTGCAGCTTGGCCAGGCCGGCCGCCAGCTGCTGGGCCGCGTCGGTGGCGCGGTTCACGCCGCCGCGGTACTGCGCGTTCGGGTCCTGCAGCTCGTTGGCCACCTGGTGCGCGCCGTTCTGCAGCAGCTGCAGCTGGCTCACCAGGTCAGAGTTCATCGCCGTGGCGAGCGGGCCGCCGTGCAGCTGCGCCTGCGTCTGGCGAGCCTGCGCCGCGATCTGCTCCGTGCCCGGGATCGGCGAGGCGTCCAGGTCCGCGATGACCTGGTTCAGGGATGCGTCGATGTCCGCGAACGCCGCCTGCGCCGCGCCGAGCTGGCCGGCCACGCCCGCGATCTTGTCCACGCCGCCCGCAACCTGCGACGCACCCGCGCCCAGCTTGTCGGTGCCGCCCTGCAGGGTCAGCATGCCTTCGGAGAGCTGGTTCGCGCCGTCCGCCGCCGTGCCGATGCCGGTGTTGAGCTGCTGGGCGCCGTCCTGGAGGCGCGTCACGCCGTCGTCAAGCTGGTGCGCGGCGCTGGGCATCTGCTGCAGCTTCGAGTTGAACTCTTGCATGCCGTTGTCGAGCTGGGTCGCGCCGTCGTCAAGCTTCTGGCCGCCCTCGCCCGCCTTCTTCGCGCCCTCATTGAGCTGGCCCGCGCCGTCGGCGGCCTGGCCCATGCCATCGTTGATGGTGTTGAAACCGACGAAGAGCTGGTCCACCACCTTCGATCCGATCGTGTGGGACACGGTATCCGTAATCACTAGCGCGGCCTGCCCGCCCAGCATCGTCGGAATGAAGCCGTTCGTCTCATTCAGCGTGACGTTGATCTTCGCCTGGTGCGGGTTGTCCTCCTTCACGCTGGTCACGGCCTCGGTGAAGTCGGTCGGGATCTCCATGCCCAGGTAGTAGGTGCCGTCCGCGATGCCCTGCCGGGCCTCTTCCGCGGAAACCACCTGGAAGTTCATGGGCTTTTCCTCGAGCAGCTTATCGACGACCTGCTGCCCATTCTCACCCTCATCCGAGTTCACCAACGCCACCGGCACCTTGTTCAGGTTGCCCAACGGGTCCCAATAACTCCACACGAACAGGCCGCCGAACAGCAGCGGCAGCAGCGTGATTGCAATCAGCGCCAGCGGCGGCAGCTTGCCGTGTAGAAACTTGCGGAAATTCGATCCCAGGTGCAGTCCGCTCATCGGTCCTCCTCGTTCGCACTCGTCACCAACACCGGCACTTCCTCAGCGACCGCGTACAGGTTGTCCAGCAGCTTCGCGCGCAGCGACATGTCGCGGATCTGGTCCACGTCATCCACGATGAGCAGCTCCGCCTTTGGCCGCGACACCAGCGCGAGCAGAATGCGGAAGCGGAAGCGGTCGAGGACGTTGAGTTCGCCTACCGACGTAGCGCTATCAAGCTCCTCAAGCCCCAGCGGCTCCAGCCAGCGAGCCACGGTGTCGTGCTCGAGCGGGCGGCGCGGCGTCGGCTTGAAAAACGGCTGCGACCACGCGATCTGCTCGCGCAGCAAGTCGCGCAGCGGGATCTGCCGGTCGAGTGAATCGATCATGTGCACGCCGGCTAGCGCCGTCTTCTTGAAGCCGGGGCCGTCGACCGTGCCCGAGTGCGGCTTGTAGCGGCCGGCGAGGGTCATCGCGAGCGTCGTGGCGCTTGACTCGCGCCCAACGTGCAGAAAGTTGAAGCCCTCGCTGGCGTCGATGCTCACCGGGTCGTCGCCTTTGCGCAGCACAAGGTCGGTTGCGCTGAGAATTTGTGTCATTGAAAAACTCCAAGTGGAGGGTTGGCTATCA
This sequence comes from Corynebacterium sp. Marseille-P8863, assembly GCF_946902955.1. NCBI lineage: Bacteria > Bacillati > Actinomycetota > Actinomycetes > Mycobacteriales > Corynebacteriaceae > Corynebacterium > Corynebacterium sp. Marseille-P8863. Next base: position 13,035 of record NZ_CAMPQC010000013.1, read on the forward strand.
CTTAAGACTCCTGCTATGGTGCTCCGCATGTAGCGCGATGTCCAGTTGAAACCGTATCGCGCGGGAAGGAGATGCAGGTGCGATCTGATCCGCGCGCGAAACGCGACCAAATTATCACTGCTGCCACCGAGCAGTTCCGCACCCGCCCCAACTCCGCGGTGACGCTCGAGGGCGTGGCCAAGGACGCTGGCGTCGGCATTGCCACCCTATACCGCCACTTCCCGTCGCGGGCGGAGCTGCGCCAGGCGTGCGCGCTCCGCTTCATCGAGGACCTGGACGGGTTTCTCGACGACACCCTCGCCGCCTTCGACGACGACCCCGAAGGCAGCTGGGAGCGCTTCGTGTGGCGGCTCGTGGATTACGGGGTGGGTATGCTCGTCGGCGCGCTCGCGTCCGAGCTGCCGGATGGCGTGGAGCCGGACGTGAAGTGCCGCCGCGACGAGTTCTTCGCCCGCGTGCAGGTGCTGCTGGACAAGGCCGCGCCTCACGGGCTCATCGCGCCGGACCAGACGCCGACCGAGCTCGCCTCCGAGCTCATCGTGGTCACCCGCCCCATGGACGCGACCCTCACGGCGCTGTTTCCCGACGTGCGCGAGCGCCTCGTGCGCAACCTCCTCATCGCCTGGCGCGCGGAAAACCCTTAACCAGTATTAGACGCAGGGAACGGGCCCGCGGTTCCCTTTGGTGGGTGTTTTGGGAGTCTTCTCACAAGTGCTTGTTTGTGCTGGTCACAGGCCCGTATGGTGCTGGGTATGGATGTGATTGCAGACCTTGTGGCCCACGACCGCGCCGGCGTTGACTACGTCGCCGCGGCCGCTGACAAGTCTGCAGATACGCTTATCGACGCCGGCGTGGACCCCGACCGCGCCGCCCAGCTAGTCGTCGCCGCCCGCATGTTGTACGCGCCGACGTCGCATTCGCGCTACCAGGCCCGTGCGGTGGCAGGTGCTCGTGAGTGCGGGCATCGGGTGGATACGTTGGCCTATATTGCGCGTGCGTCGCGCTCGATTACAGATGCGACGAACCGGTGGCGGTTTATTGAAACGCTGTGTGCCACCAGTGGTGATTTGGCGTGTGTGCGCCGTGTTGCTGGGCAGTTGAAGCGGGAGTTGTGCCCGGCGCCTGCGCGCACGCCTGGGGTGCGGGTGCGCCAGCATGGGGATGGGATGGCCACGTTGAAGGTCACTGGTCCCTCGCTTGCGGTGCAGGGGTTGTTTGATGCGGCGAAAGATGATGTGGTCGGCTGGTTGTCTGATGAGTGTCCGCAGGCGGACTACACGGTGCGTGTAACTGCGAATTTGGACCTGGGGGAGTATGTGAAGGTCATCGCGGGGGCGGGTGATGACGTCCAGGTGCGGTTTGACAATGGTGTGGTGGTCTCCGGTGCGGAGTTTGTGCGGATGCGTTTGGCTGAGTTGGGGTCGGTGGTTTTGGTGGGGGCGGCTGATGGGCCGGTGAATGCGTATGATGTGCGGTTTGCGCATCGGAAGCATCGGGAGATGATGTTGGCGGATTCGGTGCGGTGTACGTGGAAGGATTGTGATGTGCCGGCGTCACAGTGCGATGCGCATCATATGGTGGAGCATCAGCATGGGGGTGAGACTGAGGTGGGGAATTTGGGGTGGTTGTGTCGGTATCACAATTATCAGGCGGGTAGGCCGTCGCGTGGGCGGACGCAGCGTCGGGATGGGCGGATTGTGTGGGTCTCGCCGTCGGGTCGGGTCACACCGACTGGGGCGGATCACGCCGCGCGGGCGCCGTTTCGTACCCCGGACCCGCCGGATGAAGGGTAGCGTGTCGTCGCTTTCGAGTTAGCGCCAGTGCCCCTGGCGCCAACACGCATGCCTGCCTGTGAAAACGGCCGCAGAAGACGGCGCCGGGCGTTAGAATCAAGGTATGAGCATTCGGTGTAACCACGACGACCGCAACCGCACGGCCGAGGTCCTGTCCGCTGCGCTTGGCCAGGGGCAGATTGACGTGAACGAGTTCGAGGAGCGTTCCTCGAAGTGCGAGGCGGCCACGACTCGCGACAACCTCGTGGCCCTCATCGCCGACCTTGTCGATGACCCCCAGAACCGCCTCTTCGGCCACCGCGAGCCGGCGCAGATCCCGGGCGCCGAGCTCGCCCCGCCTGTTGAGGCTGCGCTCGCACAGGTGCAGGCGGTCGAGCGCGGTCGGAGCGTCTCGCTCGGCGTGTTCGGCGGGTCGAAAGTCCGCGGCGACGCCATCGCGGCCACGCACACGGCGGTGGGCGTCTTCGGCGGCGTAGACATTGACCTGCGCGGTGCGCAGTTGGCGCAGCCGGTGACCACCATCAATGCGGTCGGCGTCTTCGGCGGTGTCGACGTGTACGTGCCCGAGGGCTTCCGCGTGCGCGTCAACGGGGTCGGGCTCTTCGGCGGCCACGACATGCAACTGGCGCCCGGCGTGATCGACCCGGCGGACCTGCCGGATTCCGCGCCCGAGATCGTGGTGCGCTGCTTCAGCCTGTTTGGCGGCGTCGACGTCCACGTGGTCAGGCGCGGCGACCCGCGCCTTTAGTCCTCGCGCAGCGAGTGGCGGCTCTTGCGGGTGGAGGTGCCGCGGGTGGCCTTGCGCTGGTCGTCCTCGAGCGTGTCCAGGGTGGACAGGCCCTCACCGGTGCCCTCGGTGTGGTCGCGGGTGTCGTCGAGGCTGGTGGTCAGCACGGTCGAGCCAGTCGAGCCGTCGGCGTCCTTCGCGTGCGCGTCGGTGGCGGTGTCGGGGGAGTACACGCCGGTGCTCTCCTCGGCGTGCAGATCGTCCTCCGTGGTGGTGGAGTAGACCAGCTTCGCCTCGCCGGTGTTGGTTTGCGGCTGGGGGGCGGGCTCGGGGGCGTCGTTAAGCTTGTCCTTGAGCCAGAACTGCCAGCACGCCCAGCCGGCGCCGGCGAGCGCCGCGAGGCCGAAGATGCCGGCCGCGATCTTGCCGCCGTTGCCCTTGGCCTTCTTCTTGTGCTGCTTCGCCTCGGCCTTCCAAGCCTTGCGCTGCTCCTCGCGGGCCGGCAGCGCGGCGTTGAAGGCGGCGCGGCGGCGGTCCAAGCGCTTGTGGGCGGCGCGGGTGACGTCGCCGGCTTGGGCACGGGCGGCGTCGTAAAGCTCCTCGAGCTGCTCCTTGTCCGCAAGGTCGTGCAGGGAGTCGATGTTGTTGTTCTTCAGCGTGTCAACGAGCGAATCGTACAGCTCGCGCTTCTTCTTCTCGTCCTGCCCGCGCAGGTACTTCACGGTGTCGGTGATGCCGGTGAGCAGGACCTGGAAAATTTGCGTGTTCATTGTCGCTCCTCTGTGTAGGGGGTCGAGGTCGGTTCGCCTCAAGGCTACCCAAACCGCTGCCGCGCACGCGCGGACCAAGCGTTACGCAAAAACATACCAAGCTGTTCATTTCTGCGATTAATATTCACGCATTTAACGCGCGTGGCCTGCCCGGATGCGCCCCCTCGTTGTGCCCCGAAAAACCGGCCCCTAGATTCTTGGACACCGTTGAAAAACGGCCCAGACACAGAGAAAGGCGGAAACCAATGCGCGGCACTTTTGCACCGACGCGGCTGTCTGCCTCCGCGCCGATCGACCGCGTCGGCGAGGACACCACGCAGCAGCGGCGGCGCACGCGCACCGCGCTGAGCTTCGAGCTGATCCCGCCCCGCCACGGCGCGGACGAGGGCAAACTCGACGAACTCATCGCCGGCCTCGCGGCCTACCGCCCCGACTACGTCTCCGTGACCAGCTCACGGCGCAGCGACTGGCTCACCGGCACGGCCGCGCTCATCGCGCGCGTCGCCGAAACGACCAACCTGCGCCCGATCGCGCACCTCGCCTGCACCGCGGGCACGCGCGAGGAGCTGGTCACGTGGATTCGCACGCTCATCGACGCCGGCGTCCGCGGCTTCCTCGCCCTCCGGGGCGACCTGCCCGAGACCGGCATGCCAGCGGACCACCTCCAGCACGCCACGGACCTGCTCAACCTGATCCAGGACGTGGAGGACGAGGAGGCGTTCCGCCTGGCCGCCGGCAAGCTGGCGCTGTCGGTGGCGTGCTACCCGTCGGGGCACGCGGAGTCCAAGAACTTCGACGAAGACCTGGACGTGCTGCTGTCCAAGCAGCGGCTGGGCGCGGATTTCGCCATCACGCAGCTGTTTTTCAACGCGCAGGACTACCTCGACTTTGTTGAGGTGGCCCGACTCGCCGGGGTCCGCATCCCGCTCATCCCCGGCATTATGCCCATGACCAGCCTGAAGCGCGTGCAGCGGATGGGCGAGCTCTCCGGCATCGAGGTGCCGGAGTGCGTGGCCCGCACGCTCGCGCAGGCCACGACGCCGGAGGAGGAGTACGAGCTGGGCATGCAGATGTCCGCGCGGCTCGCCAACACCATCCTGGACGCCGGCACCGGCGGCCTGCACGTGTACACGCACAACAACCTCGCTGTGACCCAGGACCTGTTGTCCCGCATCGGGATCCCGCAGCGGGCAGACCACTCACCCCAATAACCCCGAATTACCCGACCCACCCGTTTCCATGGAAAGGACCTACTGTGTCATCCTCGTCACCGTTCCCCAAGGCCACAATCGAGGGCTACCCGCGCATCGGCGCGAACCGCGAGCTGAAGCGCGCGCTGGAGAGCTACTGGGCGGGCCGCATCGACGCGGACACGTTCCGCTCCACCACGCACGCGCTGCGCATTGACAATTACAACCACCTGCGCGACCTCGGGCTGACAGAGGAGTACGCCATCGCCGCCGACGTGGCCTACTACGACCAGGTCCTGGAGACGGCGCTGACCGTCGGCCTGATCCCGGGCGGCACCGACCTGGACGAGGAGTTCGCCCTCGCCCGCGGCAACGACACCCGCGTCCCGCTCGAGATGACCAAGTGGTTCGACACCAACTACCACTACCTGGTGCCGGAGATCGCCGCTGGCCAGGACATCGCGCCCGCCGCGGAGCGCATCGTGCGCATCTTCGAGGAGGCCAAGGAGGCCGGCCACACGGTCCGCCCGTTCCTGGTCGGCCCCGTCACCCTGATTGCCCTGTCCAAGCCGGCCGAGTGGTCGCTGTTGCCCTCGCTTATCGACGCCTACGCCACCGTCCTCGCGGCCCTCAAGGACGCCGGTGCCGAGTGGGTCCAGCTGGCGGAGCCCGCCCTGGTCGCCGACCTGTCCACCCCGGACGCGGAGCTGGCGCAGCACCTGCGCGCGGCGTACACGACACTCCTCGGCGCCGAGAACCGCCCGGCCGTGTACCTGACCACCCCGTACGGCGCGACCCGCGAGGCGCTGCCGGTCCTGGCGGAGCTCGCCCCCGAGGCACTGCACGTGGACCTGGCGCCGTGGACCCTTGACCAGGACGCCGACTACCCGCAGCGCGTGGCCAAGGCGATCCCGGCGGAGACCCACCTGGTGGCGGGCCTGGTCGACGGCCGCAACGTGTGGGCCGCGAACCTGCGCGAGCGCACCGAGGTCCTCGAGGCCGTGGCCGCCGGCCGCGACGCCGTCTCGGTCTCCACGTCCACCTCGCTGCAGCACGTGCCGCACACCCTGAAGGCGGAGAAGAACCTGCCCGTGGACATCGCGACCTGGCTGTCGTTTGCCGACGAGAAGGTTGCCGAGATCCAGGCGCTCGTCGCCGGCCCCGAGGCCGCCGAGGAGGCGTTCGCCCAGTCGGATCGTGCGGTCCGGACGAGGGCTGAGAGCGAGAAGATTCACAACGCGGGCGTCGAGAAGCGTGTGCAGGCGCTCCCCGAGGGAGCCGTGCAGCGCCAGCCGGAGTTCTCCGCGCGCCAGGCCGCGCAGCGCGAGTCGCTCGGCCTGCCGACGCTGCCCACGACCACGATCGGCTCGTTCCCGCAGACCCCGGAGATCCGCAAGGCGCGCGCCGACCACAAGGCGGGCGAGCTCGATGACGCCGCCTACCAGGAGGCCCTGCGCACCGAGATCAAGAACGTCATCGAGCTGCAGGAAGAGATCGGCGTCGACGTGCTCGTCCACGGCGAGGCCGAGCGCAACGACATGGTGCAGTACTTCGCCGAGCTGCTCGACGGCTTCGTTGTCACCGAGAACGGCTGGGTCCAGTCCTACGGCTCCCGCTGCACCCGCCCGCCGATCGTCGTCGGCGACGTTTCCCGCGCCGCCGCGATGACGGTCGAGTGGGCGAAGTACGCGCAGTCGCTGTCCGACAAGCCGGTCAAGGGCATGCTCACCGGCCCGGTGACCATCCTGGCCTGGAGCTTCAAGCGCGACGACGTCCCGCTCGCCGTCTCCGCCGATCAGATCGCGCTCGCGCTTGCCGACGAAGTCCGCGACCTCGAGAACGCCGGCATCAAGGTCATCCAGATCGACGAGCCCGCCCTGCGCGAGCTCCTGCCGCTGCGCACCGACGACCGCGCCGCCTACCTCGACTGGGCCGTCCGCGCGTTCCGTCTGGTCGCCCTGGAGGCGCAGCCCGCAACCCAGATCCACACCCACCTCTGCTACTCCGAATTCGGGCAGATCATCGACGCTGTCGCAGCTCTCGACGCCGACGTCACCTCCATCGAGGCTGCGCGCTCCAAGATGGAGCTGCTCGAGGACCTCGACGAGTCCTTCCACTCCGAGATCGGCCCGGGCGTGTGGGACATCCACTCCCCGCGCGTCCCGTCGCAGGAGGAGATCGCCGGGCTGCTGCGCGCCGCGCTCGAGAACGTGCCGACCGAGCGCCTCTGGGTCAACCCCGACTGCGGCCTGAAGACCCGCGGCTACGCCGAGGTCGAGCCGTCGCTGCGCAACCTGGTCGCCGCGCGCGATGAGGTCGTCGCTGGCCTGAAGTAGGCGCCGCGCCGAACACGCGACCCGGTGGTGTGGGAACGCACCCCGGGTCGCTTTCGTGTGCCACCCTCCGCCACCCGCGCGCGAAAATGCGTATCCTGGGACCCATGACTGATAAGACGCAGACGATGACCCTGCACACCAACCACGGCGACATCGTGATTGACCTGTTTGGCAACCACGCGCCGAAGACCGTGGAGATCATCACCGGCCTGGCCAAGGGCACCCAGGAGTACTCGGCGGCCAACGCCTCCGGCTCCAACGAGGGCCCGTTCTACGACGGTGCGATCTTCCACCGCATCATCCCCGGCTTCATGATCCAGGGCGGCGACCCGACCGGCACCGGCACCGGCGGCCCGGGCTTCAACTTCGCCGACGAGTTCCACCCGGAGCTCACCTTCGACCGCCCGTACCTGCTCGCCATGGCGAATGCCGGCCCGGGCACCAACGGCTCCCAGTTCTTCATCACCGTCGCCGAGACCCCGTGGCTGAACAACCGCCACACCATCTTCGGCGAGGTCACCGACGAGGCTTCGCGCAAGGTCGTCGACGAGCTGGCGAACGTGCAGACCGGCCGCATGGACCGCCCGGTCGAGGACGTCGTTATCAAGTCCGTCGAGGTCTCCGAGTAAGACCGCTTCGACCCTTGCCCCCGCTCAGTGCAGCGGGGGCACTTTTGTATTTGGAGGCCTGACATGCAGAAGATTGCCCAGCAGTTCTTCCGCGGCGCGCCCGTGAGCGTGGCCATCACCGCGCTGTGCACCCTCGTGTACGCGGTGATGGCGGTGCAGTCGCGCTCGCTGGACAGCGTGGTGTGGGATTCGGTGGGCGCCGAGCTCGTGCTGTGGGGGCCGGAGACGCGGGGCGCGGGGCTCGTGCGCGCGCTCACAGCCGGGTTCGTGCACTTAAGCGCCACGCACCTCGTGCTCAACATGCTCATGCTCGCCGTGATCGGCACCGAGGTCGAGCGCGCCGTGGGCAGCGGCCCCTACGCGGTGGCGTACGCGGCGGGGATCCTGGGGTCCTCCGCCGCGGTGCTCCAGTTCGCGTTCCTCACCCCGACCGCGGGGGCGTCGGGCGCGCTCTACGCCCTCATGGCGGTGTTCGTTGCCATCGCCTATCGACGCCACGTCGACCCCCGCCCCGCCCTCATCCTCCTCGCGGGCAACGTGGTGTACACGCTCGTCGCCTCGGACGTAAGCGTGTGGGGGCACGCCGGCGGGCTGGTTGCGGGGGCGCTGATGGCGTGGCCACTGACGTCGCCAAGCGTGCGTACGCGGTGGGTGGCGGCGTGGGTCGCGCTGGCGGTGTGCACAGTGTGCACAGTGAGCGCGGGGTACGCGGGGTAGCTGACTTGGGGATTGTGGAGAAGTGCGGCGTGTTGTCCACCGGTTATCCCCATGGGGAGTTTTCCACAGATCTATTCACATTGTGGATAGTTACGGGCGTGTAATTCCTCGAACTGGGGGCGGGGTGGCGTCGATTAGCGAGGGCAAAGAGCGTTCGAACAGCCACTTTGTTCGGGTTGTGGAAGTAGTGCACAGGTTTATCCACAGGCTGTGGAATGTGGGGTATGCACAGAGGGATCCACAGCCTGTGGATAACTTCGCCGTTGTGGGCGCAGTAAGAAGCCCGGGCCTCCGTGGTGGAGAGCCCGGGCGGGAGAAAGAATTTCGAAGCGGAACCGCTTAGGCGGTCAGCTTAGAAGGTGCCGTCCAGCTTGCGGCCGAAGTCGGTGACGGTTGCCTCGCGGGAGTCGACGTCCTGGTCGTTGTCGTCGGACTCGTCGCCATCGAGACGGCCGGTCTGGGTCGCGGTGATGTAGTTGTGGATGCGGCCCTCGGAGGTGTTGCCGTCGCCGAAGTTGAAGGAAGCAACTGCAACCTCCTCGCCGGACTTGATCGGGTTAGCCAGGGTGACCTCGAAGGTGCGGACGCCCTTCTTACGGTCGAAGCCCAGGTCGCGGACGTGAGCGCCCTTGTGGCTGTTGGCGGTGATCAGGCGGTCGACGCCCTCCGGGCCCTCAGCGGTCTTGACGTCAACGCGGAAGGTGACAGCCGGGAACTCGCCGTAGTAGCGGTCCTTGCCAACGTTCTTGATGCGCAGCGCAGCGGTGCCAGCGAAGCCGGAGGACTTCCAGGAGGAGGAGGTGAAGTACGGCTCGAGGTCCAGGTCCTGCTGCTCGCGGTCAGCAGCGTCCTCGGCGGTCTCGCCCTCGGTCTCGGTCTCCTCGATGGTCTCCTCGACCTCGGTGTTCTCCTTGTCAGCAACCTCGGTAGCCTCGTCGTCCTCGACGACCTCGGTGCCCTCGTCGGTGATGTCCTTGTTGGTGACGTCAGCGGCCTCGTCGTCGTTGACCTTGGTCACGTCCTCGAGGTCCTCGCCCTCGCGGAGCTTGTTGACCTCGTCCTCGAAGTTCGGGTTTGCATCGTCGACAGGCTTGGTGACCTGTGCGCCCTTGTTCGGAGCCCAGGAAGCAGCCGGGGTGTCGTAGTTCTTGACGCGGACCTCGTTCTTGACCGGCATGTTTGCGATCCACGCGGTCGGGGTCGCCCAGGTGCCGTTCGGGCGGCAGCGCTGCTGGGTACCGGTCATGGTGACGGTGCGGAAGCCGTAGGTAGCCTCGCCGGTGTTGCCGGCCGGAACCTCGTACGGGCCGATCTTCTGGCCGACGGACCAGGACAGGGAGCCGGAGACGTCCCAGCCGAGGGACTTGGCCAGGGTGTAGCCGATGGTGCCCTGCAGGCCGTCCTTGGAGCCGGTGCCGCCGATGTTCAGGGTCTCCGTCTTGGAACCGTTGACGGATGCGGAGATCTGCTGGGTGCGGGACAGGTCCTGGGTCAGGTTGACCGGGCTGTCAGACAGGTTGGTGGTGGAGATGGTGCCGACCGGCAGGAAGTTGTCGGTGACCTTGTAGACGACCGTGCGGTAGTCCTCGGTGGAGTTGCAGACCGGGCGAGCGTTGAGCACGTTGGCCTTGATGTGATCGGAGCCACGGTAGGTGTGGATGATCGGGAGGGAGTCGTTGGTTGCCGGGGTCTCCGGGCGGGACTCCTCGTTGGTCATTGCGTGAGCGGGGGCGGTCAGTGCGCCACCAGCGATGGCGACGGTAGCCACTGCGGCGAAGGCGGTACGGAAGGCGCGCATGTGGTTTTCCTTTCTGAGATTCGAAGTAAGTGCGATTTCGACGCGGTTGACGTCCTGGTAAGTATTTATAGCGACTAAACTGAGATTGCGCTTAATATAGTACGAATATACCCCCAACCGGGGGTGGCGAGGACTTGTAGAAACATCCATAGGAATACTAACTGTGCAGGTCAAGGGATTTTCGGGAAAATCCGCGAATATTAATGATCACCGCGTTTGCTTACCTATCAATTACTCAAATTCTCAGGTTCGTGCTGAAGGCGAGCAAAAAAGAAGCGGATACCCGCGAGGGGTATCCGCCTGCAGCGTGGCGTCGATTAGCGCCAGCCCATTGTCATGAGCAAACCGACGATCATCCCGGCGAAGCCGATGGCGTAATTCCACGGGCCCAGCTCCGCGAGGAACGGGATCTGGTCGGCAGCAAGGTAGAAGACGATCAGCCAGGCCAGGCCCAGGATCATCAGGCCAAACATGATGACCTTGTACCACATCGGGGTACCGCCGGTGTTGATCTTGACCGGGGTGCGGGTGGCGCCGGAGGAAGCGGTAGTGACCGGCTTCGCGTCCTTGGTGACTTTTGCTTTCGGCATATTCTTGCTCCTTACAGGCCGAGCCCGCGGATTGCGTCGCCCAGCTGGTTCCCGTTGGCGTTCTGGGGCGATACCTTACCAGGCGACTGCGAGGCGGCACTATTGTTCAGCGGGTTGAGCTGGGCCGCGTCGAACTCCCACAGGTTGTAGCCGATGGCCTGGTCCTTGCGGATCGTCTCGCCCGCGCCCACGCCCTGGTGGCCGATCATGCCGGCGTCCACCATCGCGCCCGTGGGCACCGGCGGGCCGGCGACGAGGCGGCCGTTCCAGCCGGCCTCGCGCAACTTCTCATCCGCAGCGTTGACGTCCAGGCGCGTGATCTCCGGCATGATCATCAGCATCCCGTTGGACACGCGCAGCTCCACGGTCGTACCCGCGTTGACCTCGGTGTTCTCGCCGGCCACGGCGAGGACCTCGCCGTCGGGGCGCTCCGAGTCGATCTTGGTTACCGTTGCGCGCAAGTCTAACGACGACAGCGTCGCCGTCGCCTGGTTCACGTCCAACCCGACCAGCGACGGGATCTCCACCTGCTTCGGGCCCGAGGACACGGTGATGGTGACCTTGCTGCCCTTGGACAGCTGCGTGCCCGCGGCCGGGTGCTGGGAGATGATCGCGCCCTCCGGGACGTCCTCGGACGCCTCGTGGCGGATCTCCTCGTTCAGCTCCAGGCCGCTCTCCTCCAGCAGCGCCTGCGCCTCCTGCGGCGCCATGTCGGTGAGGTCCGGCACGTCCGTGACCTCCTTGCCCGTGGACACGCTCACCGTGATCAGGGTGCCGCGCTGCAGCTCGGAGCCGGCGGTCGGGTTGGTGCCAATCACGTCGCCGCGCGCGAAGTCCGGGCTCGGCTCGTCGCTCACAGCGACCTGGAAGCCCAGGTCCTCGAGCTCGGAGACGGCCTCGTCGCGGTGCTTGCCGGTCACGTCCGGGACCTGCACCATCGACTCCTCCACCGGAGCGTCGGACGAGGGGTCGGGCGTGGAGAAGTACTCGTACGCCAGCCAGGACGCGGCGCCGAGCAGGATGAGGCCCAGCAGGGCGGCGATCCACTTCATCCAGGAGATGCGGCGCTTCTCGTGGGAGCGGCGGTGGTCCTCGTAGCGGGTCGTGCCCTGCGGGCGTGGCACTGCGCCCTGAGGGCCCTGCGGCGCCTGGGGAGCGTGCGGGCCGGGCACGGCAGTCGCGCCGACGACGGTCGCGTCGGCGGCGTGCGCGCCAGGCTGCTGCTGGCCCAGGTCGTGCTCGGCCGCCGCCAGGTGGGTGCGCGCGGCGTGCGTGACACTGCCGCGCTCGAGGAGCGTGAGGTCCTCGCACATCTGGGTGGCGGACTGGTAGCGGTCGGCCGGGTGCTTCGCCATCGCGGTGAGGATGACGGAGTCGAGGTTCACGGCTTCGTCGTCAGTCAGCGCGTTCGCGGCGTCGGCAGCATTGGCCACGGTGCCGTGCGCGCCGTTGGTGCGGCCCAGCGCGGCGAGGCGCTCGCTCGGCGGCTCCGGGTCCTCCTGGACGTGCATGTACGCCACGCCGAACGGGGACTCGTTCTCAAACGGCGGGGTGCCGGTCACGGCCTCGTACATCACGCAGCCGAGCGCGTAGATGTCGGAGCGGGCGTCCACCGGTTTCCCGCGCGCCTGCTCGGGGGAGAGGTACTGGGCGGTGCCGATCACCGCGGAAGTCTGCGTGTGGACGGAGGAGGAATCGTCCACCGCGCGCGCGATGCCAAAGTCCATCACCTTCACCTCGCCGGTGTTGGTGACCATGATGTTGGCCGGCTTGATGTCGCGGTGGATAATGCCCGCGTCGTGGCTGGCCTGCAGGGCGCGCGCCACCGGGATCAGCAGCGACGCCGCCCGATTCGGCGGCAGCGGCCCGTCCTCGCGCACGATGTCGCGCAGGTTCCGGCCGTTGACCCGCTCCATCACGATGAAGGGGACGGCCACGCCGTCGACGTTTTCCGCGCCCGTGTCGTACACCGCCACGATGTTCGGGTGGTTCAGGCGTGCGGAGTTCTGCGCCTCCAGACGGAAGCGCTCGCGGAAGCTCTCGTCCCGCGCCATGTCCATCTTCAGCATCTTGACCGCTACGCCGCGGCCCAGCACTGTGTCGGTCGCCGCGTAGACATCGCTCATGCCGCCGGTGCCAATTACGTCACCGAGCTCGTAGCGATCCGCGATCATCATTGCGCATTACCTCCGAGGATGGAATCAAGGTCAGGCAATTCTATCTCACCTGCGCCGCCGTCCGTGCCGGTGTCGGTGCCTGCGGACGGGGCGGCGGGTGCCGACGGCGCCGGCGTCGCCGCACTCGGCACCTCCTGCGCGCTCGTCGGCGCGCCGGCCGTCTTCGAGCCCTGCGGCGCCGACGGGCGCGCCGCCGAGGTGGGGGCCTCCCGAGAGTGCTTCGGCTGCGTGGGTTCGTCGCTGATGGTCAGCGTCTCGGGGCTCCGCTCGTGGCGCGTCACGGTCTCGCGCTCGCGCGTCGTCGTGTCCGTCTCCGTGTCCTCGCTGGGCGACGGCGTGGATTCCACCGTCTCCGTCTGCGTGACCACGGTCGGGGCCGTCGAAGAGCTCGACGACGCGCCACCGCCGATGCCGTCGAGGACGCCGCTGGTCATCGCCCACGCCGCCGCGCCGCCGACGAGCATCAGGCCGAGGATGCCGGCCGCGATCGGGCCGGCCTTGGAGGACTTCTCCGGCTCGCGCGCCGGGGCGGGCGCCTCCCGGTAGGTGCCGGCGCGGGAGGAGGCGGGGGCAGGGGGGCGTCGAGAAGCGACTGCTCGAGCGGCGGAAGGCGGGTACGCGCCCGCGGGACGGGTGGTGCGCTCCTCCGCCACGTCGGCGAGCATCTGGGTCGAGGCGGTGGGGGAGGGCTCCGTGGCGATCACCGCGGTCTGGCCGCCCGGCTGTGCGGGGCGCAGGCCCTGGCGGACCTGCTCGACGGCCAGCTGCATCTCGTTGCCGTCGCGGAAACGCTGGCGCGGGTCCTTGCGCAGCGCGATCTCGATGAGCTCGCGCGCCGGGGCGGAGACGGCAATCGGCAGCGCGGGCGGCTCCGCGGACACGTGCGCGAGCGCGACGGACACGGAGGAATCGCCGGTGAACGGGCGGTTGCCCGAGAGCATCTCGTAGCCCACCACGCCCAGCGAATACACGTCGGAAGCCGCGGTGACCTTCATACCCTGGGCCTGCTCGGGCGAGACGTACTGCGCGGTGCCGACCACCATGCCGGTGCGGGTCAGCGGCACGGCGGCCGCGGCCTTGGCGATCCCGAAATCCGTGATCTTGATCTGCCCGTTCTGGGTGATCATGAGGTTGCCCGGCTTGATGTCGCGGTGGACCAGCCCCATGCGGTGGATCACGGCCAGGCCGTGCGCGGCCTGCTCGAGCACGTCGAGCGCCAGCTCCTCGCTGAGCGCGCCCTCGCGCTTGATCAGGTCGGCGAGCGACTCGCCGCGGATGTACTCCATGACGATGAAGCACATCGCCGCCCCGGAAGGCGACTCCAGCTCGCGGTAGTCATAGGTGGCCACCACGTTGGGCGAGTTGATGCCCTCGGCGGCGAGCGCCTCGTTGCGGAAGCGGGCGAGGAATTCGTCGTTGGAGCTGAACTCGGGGCGCAGCACCTTGAGCGCGACTTCCCGGTCGTTTTCCGGGTCGTCCGCGAGCCACACGGTGGACATGCCGCCGTGCCCGATCACCCATTGCAGCTGGTAATCGTCGCCGATGAGCTTCTGTAGTTCTTCGCGGTTCTCAGTGTTCATCGTTCGTGTCCTTCGTCTGCTTCATGCTTGTCGACGCCCCGTGTTCCCATCATTGTGCCGACTCCCCATCCGCCGGCGCAGCCGGCGCCGCGCGCAAGACCGCGCGACCCAGACTGCCGGAGACCTGCCCGCCGGTGGCCCAGTAACCAGAGTGCCCGCCATTTTTCACCACCACGCCCACGGCCACGTCCTTGGCCGGGTCGAAAGCGACGTACCACACGTGCGGGTCCGCGCCCTCGGCGTGCTCGGCGGTGCCCGTCTTGGAGGCAAAGCCGTTGCCGTCGTAGCCCCAGGTAGCGCGCTCGGAGGCGAACATGAGGTTGGTCAGCGTGTCGGCCTCCTCCGGGGTGAGCGCTTCCGCGAGCTGCTTCGGCTTGGTCTCTTTGACCGTGCGCAGGTCCGAGGTGACCACGCGGTTGACCACGTATGGGCGCATGCGCTTGCCCTCGTTGGCCACCACGCCCGCCATGACGGCGGCCTGCAGCGCGGTCATGGTGACGTCGCGCTGGCCGATCGCGGACTGGCCCAGCTCGGCCGCGCCCGGGATATCGCCAAGTGAGCCGGCGGCGTTGGGCACGCCGAGCTCCATGAGGTCGTAGCGCTCGCCGACGCCGAAGTCCGCGGCCGCCTTGCGCAGCGGGTCAGCACCCATGTTCAGCGCCATCTGCACGAACGCGGTGTTGCAAGACAGGGCGAACGCCGTAGTGAGCGTGACCTGCCCGCCGCCCGCGCAGGCCTGGCCGCCGAAGTTGGTCAGCGGTACGTTCGTGCCGGGCAGTATGATCTGCGCGTCCCCGGTCAGCGGGGAGTCCGGCGTGTAGCCGCTGCGCAAGCCCGCCACGGTGGTGATGATCTTGAAGATCGAGCCGGGCGGCAGCTGGTCCTGCGCCGCGTGGTTGAGCAGCGGCTGCCGCGGGTCGTTGTTCAGCTGCCCCCAGGCCTCGGCTGCGGTGGCGGGCGCGGAGATGCTGTTCGGGTCGAAAGACGGCGTCGATGCCATGGCCAGCACCTGGCCGGTCGAGGGCCGCAGCGCCACGATCGCGCCGTTGTAGCCGTTGTTAGACAGCTGCTCGTAGGCGAAGGCCTGCAGATTGGGGTCCATGGACAGCTCGACGGAGTTGCCCACGGCGTCCTCCTCGTGGCCGGTGCGCATGAAGCGGGAGTTGCCCTGGCCGTCGCCGGTCAGCGCGCCGTTGTAGGCGGACTCGACCTGCGAGGTGCCGTAGGTGTCGGACACGTAGCCCACGATCGGGCCGAACGAGTACGGCATGTTGGGGTAGGTGCGCTGGTAGAAGCCGTTGTCGTCGCGGTGGGACTCGGCGAGCACCTGCCCGCCCGCGCTGATCTGGCCGCGGTTGATCTGCTTCAGCTCCAGGAACGTGCGGGAGTTGTGCGGGCTCTGCGCGTACTCGTCCTCGCGGAAGTTCTGGACCACGGTGAAGTTGACCAGCAGCGCCACGGTGAGCAGGAGCGAGAGGATCGCCCCGTATTTCAGCGACTTGTTCATCGCGCGCTCACCGCCTCGGCCACGCCGGTGCCCGGGTGGGAGGCCACCGCGGAGGCGTCGTACTCGGTGGGCGTGTTCGCGCTGTTGGAGATGCGCAGCAGCAGCCCGACCAGGATGTAGTTGGCCATAATGGACGACCCGCCCGCCGACATGAACGGCGTGGTCAGACCGGTCATGGGCAGCATCGCGGAGATGCCGCCCGCCACCACGAAGATCTGGATAGCCAGGGTGAGCGCGAGCCCGGAGGCGAGCAGCTTGCCGTAGGAGTCGCGCAGCTGCATCGCGGCGCGGAACCCGCGGGTGACCAGCACGGCGAACAGGCACAGCACGGCGGCGATGCCCACGAAGCCGAGCTCCTCGCCCAGCGCGGCGAGGATGTAGTCCGAGTGCGCGACGGGGACGAGCTCGGGGTGGCCGTAGCCCAGGCCGGTGCCGGTCATGCCGCCCCAGCTCAGGCCGATGAGCGCGTTGGCCGGCTGGTTGCCGGCGCCGTCGAAGTCCTCGAACGGGTTGATGAAGTTGGTAAAGCGCGTCTGGATCTTCTCGCTGACCTGGTAGACGGCGTAGCCGCCCACGGCCACCAGCCCCAGGCCGATGACCAGCCAGGACGTGCGTCCGGTGGCAAAGTACACCATGCCCAGCACGGTAGCGAACAGCAGCAGCGCCGGGCCGAAGTCGTTGGACACGCCCATGATGAGGATGGCGATGGCCCACACCGCCAGAATCGGCGCGAGGTCGCGCAGGCGCGGGAACGTCATGCCCAGGAAGCGCTTGCCCGCCACGGTGAACAGGGCGCGCTTCTGAGCGAGCAGCTGCGCGAAGAAGATGAGCAGCAGGATCTTGGAAAACTCGCCCGGCTGGATGGAGAAGGGGCCCAGCCACAGCCAGATGCGCGCGTCCGCGTAGCCCTCCGGCTGCGGCCACACGAGCGGCAGCGCGAGCAGGATCAGCCCGGCCAGGCCGAGCAGGTAGGAGTAGCGCGACAGCGACTTGTGGTCGCGCACGATCGCCAGCGTCAGCACCATGAGCACGACGCCGACCAGTGACCACAGCACCTGCCGCTCCGCCAGTGGCCCGTAGCCGGGTCGTTCCGCCAGGTCGAGGCGGTAGATGATGACCAGGCCGAGCGCGTTGAGCAGCGAGACCACCGGCAGCATCACTTGGTCGGCGCGCGGCGCGAGCAGCGTGAGCGCGACGTGCGCGATCGCGTACACGCCGACGAAGCCGCCGACCAGGTACAGCATGTCCTTCGACAGCGTCCGCCCCTGGCTCATCTCCAGCCCGAACACCATGAGCAGCAAAAGCCCCGCCGAGCACAGCAGCAGGAGGAGCTCGAGGTTTCGCGAGAATAGCCGCTTCACGTCAGCTCACCGTCCTGCAGGTCTCGGGGTCTTCATGCTTATCGACGCACACCGGCAACGCCTCACCCGCCATGCGGTAGAGCAGGCCGAGGACGTCGTCGTAGGTGCCGCCGCCAAAGTTCTCCGGCACGGAGCGCTGGCTCTCGGGCAGGTCGGATTGGTTGAACACGTGGCAGTCCTCCGGCGTCGAGTCGGCCGAGACGATGCGCAGCCGGTTCCGGTTGTCCAGGCAGGCCTGCTGGATCGGCGTCCGGTCGTCGCGGGAGCCGTGCTCGATGACGTAGTGGCCGTCGCTCGCCGCGGAGACGAAGTACTGGTCAGACGCGCGGTGCTGCACGAACATCAGCCCGGCAGCCACGAGCGCGATCGCCAGCACGAGCGCGCCGACTACCCACGGCCAGACGGTTCGTTTGCCTCGAGGATGATCCTCCTCGTCGGCATCTTCGGCACCGTCGGAGCCGCCAGCGCCGCCGCGGTCGCCCGCGCTGCCGGCCATCTTGGTGGCCTCGCGGTGCTGGTTCGGCGGGATGGTCTCGGACTTGCGCATGATCGCCGCGGCGCGGCTCGCGGACGAGTCCGGGTGCGACTGCTCGAAGTCCGGCGCCAGCGCGCCGGCCTGCACGGGCGCGGTCGGCAGCTCGGGCGCGTCCTTGTCGTCGGCCGCGACGACGTCCGCGATGACCACGGTGATGTTGTCCGGGCCGCCGGAGCGCAGCGCTAGCTCGATGAGCCGCTGCGACGCGACCTCCGGGGTGCCCTGCCCGAGGGCCACCGCGATGGTCTCCGGGGTGACCGGGTCGGACAGGCCGTCGGAGCACAGCAGGACGCGGTCGCCCGGCTGGGTGTTGATCATCTCCAGGTGCGGCTCCACCGGGCGCCCGGTGTACGCCTTCAAGATCAGCGACTTCTGCGGGTGGCTCGACACGTCGGCCGGGTTGAGCTTGCCCTCGTTGACCAGCGACTGGACGAATGTATCGTCTTCGGTGATTTGGGTCAGCGTGCCGTCGCGAAGCAAAAAGCCCCGGGAGTCTCCCACGTGGATCATGCCGAAGCCGAGGCCGTTGAACATGAGCGCGGTGAGCGTCGTGCCCATGCCCGCCTGCTCCGGGTGGTGCTTCACGGACTCGGCGATCGACGCGTTCGCGTCCTCCGCCGCCGCCCCGAGCAGGGCGAGCATGTCCGCGTCGCCGGGGTCGCGGTCCAGGTGCTCCATGTGCTCGACCATGAGCTGGGAGGCGACCTCGCCCGCTGCGTGGCCACCCATGCCGTCGGCAAGCACGAGCAAGTTGGGGCCCGCGTATGCCGAATCCTCGTTGTTGCCCCTGACCAGGCCGCGGTCGGACGCGGCGACGTAGTTTAAGCGCAAACTCATGGCATCAGCCTCACAATCGTGCGTCCCATCTTTATATCCGTGCCCACAGACACCCTTTCCGGCTGGTCAATGCGTGTGCCGTTGACAAACGTGCCGTTGCGCGAATCCATGTCCTCGATGAACCACTCGCTGCCGCGGCGGAACAGGCGCGCGTGCGTGGAGGACGCGAAATCGTCGCCGAGCTGGAAGTCGTTGTCACCGGCCCGCCCGATAGTTAAGTCCTCCAGGCTGGCAATTTCCATGTGGGAGCCTTTGAGGGGCCCCTCAACTACCGCAAGCTCTCGTGCCTTCTCGCGGCGGATGGGGGCGGAGCTCTTCGCTTGTCGACGCACCGCCCCCGCAGCCCGCACCACATCCTTCCGCTGCACCCACAGGACGAGGAGGATGAACACCCACAGCAGTGCGAGCAGGCCGAAGCGGGCGCTGAGAATCACAGCGGAATCCATGGGGCTCCTTTACGGGGTTGCGGTGTTAGGGGCGGAAGAACTCGGTGCTCGGGTGGGCGTCCACCTGGGCCTCCGGGACGTCCTGGTGCGCGTCCGCGGCGGCCGCAGCCTGCGCGAGCGGCTCCACGATGCGCACCTCGATGTGCGAGTGACCCAGCGTAATCACGTCGCCGTCCGCGAGCATCCAGTTTTCCACCGGTTCCTCGTTGACGGTGGTGCCGTTGGTGGACTGCAGGTCCACCAGGACGGCGACCTCGCCGTCCCACGTGATCTCCGCGTGCTGGCGGGACACCCCGGTGTCCGGCAGGCGGAAGTCCGCGTCGTTGGAGCGGCCCAGGATGTTGGAGCCCTCGTGCACGAGGTAGGTGCGCGAAGACCCGTCCTGCAGCAGCAGGCTCACCGTCGGGGTGCCGCCGGTGGCGGCGGCATCTGTCGTCGGCTCATTCATGTGATCCTCCTGATGGTTGTGATCCGTGGGAACCTGGCTGGCTGCGTGGCGGCGCCGCTTCTTTTTCGGCTCTGCCACGATCGCGTCGAAGCCGCTGACCACGTCGGGCTCCTGGTCGATGTAGGACGACACGCGCAGCTGGCCAGTCCGCAGCCCAGACTCCTCGGCGATACGCACGACGGCGGGCCCGTCCAAAAACCAGCCCAGGTTGCGCACGTACCGCATGAGTTGCTCTGCGAGGTCCGCGGGCAGGTCGCGCTGCTGCGACAGGTTCTCCAGGTCCTTCGACGACACGCCCACCGCAAACACGTTGGGGGAGACGTACTCGTCACGGTCCGTGACCACGACGGAGTCCTGCGCCTCCTGCTTCACCAGCTCTTCAATCTCGGCCGGCACGACCTTGCCGCCAAACAGCGCGGCCATGGAATTGTCCAGGCCACGCTGCATGGATGAGTCCAGCTTGGCCAAACGATCCATGACACCCATACTGCCCGCACCTCCTTCCCAGCGGCTCTCATTTTGTTCTCACTGATGTCCTATAACCAAGCAAGTATAAGTGCGCAGCGCCCGCAGACCTAGTTCAAAACGCGAAAATGCGGTGTGAACTGGCGATTTGGAGGTACGTTGGGGCGTGGTGTTATATTAATCAAGTCGCCCGCCCGGGTGGCGGAATTGGCAGACGCGCTGGCTTCAGGTGCCAGTGTTCGATAAGGACGTGCGGGTTCAAGTCCCGCCCCGGGCACAACCGGAAGGTCCCGCGAGAGCGGGGCCTTCTTGCATGTGTGTGGCGATTCCGGGCACACTTTTCGGCCCCGAGCCCGTAATGTCAGAACAATGACTACCTACCCGCGCCCCCTGCAGGCAGGCGACACCATCCGCGTTGTCGCCCCGTCGCGTTCGTTGACCTACGTGGAGCAGGGGAGGGCGGGGCGCTTCGTCGAAAAGCTTGCGAACGAGCGCCTGGCAACACTGGGCATCAGCGTGACCTTCGGCGACAACGTGCGCGAATCGGACATGTTCTGGTCGTCCTCGGCGGAATCGCGCGCCGCGGACCTGCACGACGCGTTTGCGGACCCCGAGGTGGCGGGCATCATGAGCGTGATCGGCGGCTTTACCAGCAACGAGGTCCTGCCGCACCTGGATTTCGACCTCATCGCGGCGAACCCGAAGTTCATGTGCGGCAACTCGGACATCTCCGCGATCGCCAACGCGGTCTACGCGCGCACCGGCGTGGCCACCTACATCGGCCCGCACTGGTCCACGCTGGGCATGCGCGACCACTCCGAGGTCACGCGCGCCGGGTTCGAGCACGCCGCGTTCGGCCTTGACCCGATCGAGTGGCAGCCGGGCACCTGGTTCACCGACGACGACTGGTTTATCAACCAGGACGGCCGCGTCCGCGAGCCCGACGACGGCTGGTGGCCCATCCAGGCCGGCACGGCGCACGGCGTGGCCCTCGGCGCGAACCTGGGCACGCTCGGCCTGCTCGCCGGCACGGAGTTCATGCCGTCGCTCGAGCGCGCGATCCTGTTCGCGGAGGTCACGGGCAAGTACAGCGTGATGGATTTCCGTCGCGAGCTCGTCTCCCTGCTGCAGATGCCCGACGGCGAGGGCATCGAGGGCGTGGTCATCGGCCGCTTCCAGACCGCCAGCCGCGTCACGCGCGCGATGCTCGAGGAAACGATCGCGTCGATCCCGGAGCTGGAAGGCAAGCCCGTCATCGCCAACGCCAGCTTCGGCCACACCAACCCGCTGCTCACGTTCCCCGTGGGTGGGGAGGCGCAGGTGCGAGTGCTTGACGACGCCTCCATACGCTTCCCCCGCCTTGAAACCTAAACGGACGGTCATTACAGTTTCGGCGCGTGACACATTCCGCCTCCGCCCAACGTTGGACCTTCTTCGCCGTCGTCTCCACGGGCCTGCTCATGATCGGCCTGGACAACTCGATCCTGTACACCGCGCTGCCGGCCTTGAGCGCTCAGCTGCACGCCACGCCCGCGCAGTCCCTGTGGATCATTAACGCGTACCCGCTGGTGCTCTCCGGGCTGCTGCTGGGCACCGGCACGCTTGGCGACAAAATCGGCCACCGCCTCATGTGGCTCGTCGGCCTGGGCATCTTCGGGGTGGCGTCGCTAGCCGCGGCGTTCGCGCCGGGCGCGTGGTGGCTCGTCGCGGCGCGCGGCCTCCTCGGCTTCGGCGCCGCGGTGATGATGCCCGCCACGCTCGCGCTGATCCGCCTCACCTTCCCCAACGAGCGGGAGCGCAACACCGCCATCGGCATCTGGGCCTCCGTCGCGGTCGTCGGTGCCGCGCTCGGGCCCTTGGTCGGCGGCGCGCTGCTCGAGCACTTCTGGTGGGGCTCCGTCTTCCTTATCAACGTGCCGATCGTGCTCGTCGCGCTCATCGCCACGTTCGCCCTCGCGCCGGAGAACGTGCCCAACCCGGAGAAGCACTGGGACATCGTCTCCTCCGTCTACGCCTTGTTCGCGCTCTCCGGCCTGACCATGACCATCAAGGCCGTGGCCAACCCGGACCGCTCGGCGGCGCTGGTCGGGGGCGCGGTCGTCGTGTGCCTGCTCGCGGGCTGGCTGTTCGCGCGCCGGCAGCGCCGGCTGGCGGACCCGCTGCTCACCTTCGACATCTTCCGGTCCCGCCTGTTCTCCGGCGGCGTCGTCGCGGCGGCCGGCGCGATGTTCGTCCTCGCGGGCGTGGAGCTGATGACCTCGCAGAAACTGCAGCTGGTCAGCGGTTTCTCCCCGCTGCACGCGGGCGTGGTGATCACGGCGATGGCCGTCGCGGCGATCCCGGCCTCCGTGGTCGGCGGCGCGAACCTGCACCGCATCGGCTTCCTCCCGCTCATCGGCGGCGGCTTCCTGGGCGCGGCGGCGGGCACCGCGCTGCTCATCGCCGGCGACTCCGCCGACGGCCTCGCCCTCGAGCTCGCCGCGCTCGTCCTCCTCGGGTTCTCCGCCGGCTCGGTGATGTCGGTGAGCTCGATCGCCATCCTCGGCGCCGCGCCGCGGCACCGCTCGGGCATGGCCGCGGGCGTCGAGGAGGTTTCGTACGAGTTCGGCACCCTGCTCACCGTCGCCGTCACCGGCTCGCTCCTCCCGCTGTGGTTCGAGCGCCGCTTCCCGCAGGGCATGGAGGCGCTGTACAGCGGCCCACCCAGCCCCGCAGCCGCCACCGCCTACGCGGACGCCTACCACGCCGTCCTGCTCCTCCTCGCCGCCGCGGCCCTGGCGTTCGCCGCGGCGACCTGGTGGTGCTTCCGCGACAACCCGAAGTCTGGAGAACTCCATGCCGCGTAAAAGCAAGCGCGCCGAGATCCTGCGCGCCGCCTACGCCATCGTCGCTGGACCGGGCGGTATTGAGGCGGTCACCTACGACCGGCTCGCCGCCGAGACGGACCTGTCCAAGTCCGGCCTGCTCTACCACTTCCCGTCGCGCCACGAGCTCCTCGTCGGGCTGCACGAGTACACCGCGGGCCTGTGGGAGGACAAGGTGCGCGCCCGCGCCGGCGGGGACGCCGCCGACCTCGCCCCGCGCGAGCGCTACCGGGCGATGCTGGTGACCATGAGCGAGCACGAGCCGCTCGCCGAGCTCCTGGTCACCCTCCACGCCCACACCCATCCCGACTACACGCGCCCGTGGCTGGAGGTGGAGGACCGGTGGCTGCCGCGCCCCGACGACACGGCCACGGACCCGGACCTCCTGGCGGCGTCGGTGCTGGCGTCGGGGCTCTGGGCGCACGACCACATCTACGCGAGGCCGCTGGCGGAGGGGAACCGGGCGGTGATCGTCGAGAAGCTGCTCCAGCTCCTCAATTAAATACAACTTTAGTTGGAGTAAATGTTAGGTTAGTGCCATGCCGAAGAAATGGAGCCCGCACGCCTGGCACCGGCGCGCGTCCAGGCCCGTGATGGTCTGGATGGTCGTGTTCATCGTGATCGGGCTTGCGCACCCGCTCGTGCCCGAGCCGCGGTGGCTGCTCATCCACGTGTTCACGCTGGGCATCCTGACCAACTCGGTGGTGCTGTGGTCGCAAAACCTCACCGAACGGTTCCTGCAGCAGCGGCTCCCCGAAAGCGCCCGGCCCGCGCAGCTGCGCCGCACCTGGGCGCTCAACGCGGGCGTCGTGTGCGTGCTGGTGGGGCAGTTCCTCGCCGGGTGGTGGCGCGGGCACTACGCGCTGACCTGGGTCGGCGCCGCGATCGTCGCGGGAGTGCTGGGCTGGCACTCGTGGCAGCTGTACGCGCAGGTACGGCGCGCCGGGCGCGACAAGCGGCTCCGTCCGGTGGTGCTCGGCTACGTGGCCAGCGCGGTGTTCCTGCCCGTCGGCGTGGCGTTCGGCTCCGCGCTGTCGTTCGGGCTGCCCGGCGACTGGCAGGAGCGCGTCCGGCTCGCGCACCTGGTCACCAACGTCGGCGGGTTCGTGGGGTTGGCGGCGCTGGCGTCGCTGACCGTGCTGTTCCCCAGCATGTGGCGGGTCAACGGGATGCACGACCGGGCGGGAGTCTCGGTGCCGCTGGCGGTCGCGGGCGTGATCGTGGCCAGCTGCGGCGCGCTCGCGGGGCTGGACTTCCTGGCCAGCGCGGGCACGGTTGTGTACATCGCCGCGTGGCTGTGGACGTTCCACGGCTTCCTGGTCAACGTCCTCGACGTGCTTCGCGACCCCCGCGGCCGCGTCACCTACGCCGGCCTGAGCGTCTTCGCGGCGCTGATCTGGCTGATTGTCACGCTCATCTGGTTCGCCGTCCGCCTCACCACGCCGGACCTGCCGACGCTCGCGCTCATGCTCGGCTTCGCCGCCCAGCTCCTGATCGGCACGATGAGCTACCTGCTGCCCACGACGATGGGCGGCGGCCCGCGTGCAGTCCGCGCCGGCCTGGCGGAACTGTCGCGCGCCGCGTACTTCCGCGTCGTCTTGTTCAACGGCTCGCTCGCGTGCTGGCTGGCCACGGACAATTCGTGGCTGCGCGTGGTGATGAGCGTCCTCTGCTTCGGCGTGCTCGTCGCGTTTTTGCCGCTCATGGGCCGCGCGATCCGCGCGCAGGTTGGGGTGCTCAAGGGCAAGGATTCGCTTATCGACGCCACACCCACCCAACACCCCGCCACCCAATCCGCCGCCGCGCTCGTCGTGTTGGGCGTGCTCATCGCCGTGCTGAGCTGAAAACCCCCAAACCGTATTAGACGCAGCAACCCGGCCCCCGGTTCCATTTTTGCGGGAACTGGGGGACTTCTCACATTTCCTCATTTTCGCTGCTGTTTCGGATATTGTTGCTGCCATGAACGCACTCGCACAGCTCGCCCGGTTTGACCGCAGCGGTTTCGACTTCGTCGTCGCCGCGGCGGGCAAGTCTGCCCGCGAGGTGCGTGACGAGGGGGTCCAGTACGACCGCGCGAAGCAGCTGGTCGCGGCGGCGCGCACGCTGTGCGGCCGGACGTCCCACTCGCGCTACCAGCAGCGCGCGCACGACGGGGCGCGGGAGCACGGGCACCGGATCGAGACGCTCGCGTACATCGCGCGCACGGCGAACGGGATCAAGGACGCGACGAAGCGGTGGCGCTACATCGACACGCTGTGCAACACGCCGGGGGACCTGTCGCTGATCCGCAAGCGCGCGGCGGAGCTGAAGGAGGAGCTGCAGCCGCGCGCGCCGCGCACCACGTGCGCGCGCGTCACCCACCACGGCGACGGCCAGGCCACCCTGCGCGTGACCGGCCCCGCGCTGGACGTCCAGGCGGCATATGACGCTGCGAAGAACGACGTCGCCGCCTGGCTCGACCAGGACTGCCCGCGGGCCGACTACCTGCTCAAGCTCAGCGTGAACCTGGACCTTGGCGACTACGTCCGGATCGTCTCCGGCGCCGGCGACGACGTGCAGGTCCGCTTCGCCAACGGGGTGGTCATGTCCGGCGAGGAGTTCGTGCGGCAGCGGCTCTCGCAGTTCGGGCACATCATCCTCGTCGGCGCGATGGACGGGCCCGTCAACGCCTACGACATGCGCCTGGCCACGCCGAAGCACCGCGAGATGATGCTTGCGGACTCAGCGACGTGCACGTGGAAGGACTGCGACGTGCCGGCCTCTCGCTGCGACGCCCACCACATGACCGAGCACCAGCACGGCGGCGAGACCGCGGTCCACAACCTGGGCTGGCTGTGCCGGTACCACAACTACCAGGCGGGCCGCGCCTCCCGCGGGCGAACGGAGCGGCGGGGCGGGCGGATTGTGTACGTCTCGCCGTCGGGAAGCGTCACACCCACCGGCGCGGACCACGTGGCCCGCGCGCCGCACCGCACGGTCACGGACGGACCACAAACTGGCCGCGCTGGCCCTTCTCCGCATCCGTCATCTGGTGGTTGACAAAGCTGTAGGTGCCCGGCTCGTCGAAGGTGAACTCCACGAACCCGCCTTGTGCGGCGAGGAGGTCGAGGGCCTGGGAGCCGGTGTCGTGGGCGTCGCGAAGCGAATAGGCGCCTTCCTTGTACACGGTGTCGAAGATTTCTCCGACGACGTGGAAGCTGACCGGGTTGTCGGGCCCGACGTCGAGGACCCAGACGCGGACCGTGTCGCCGACGTGCGCCTCAATCGGGTGCTCGACGTACTGGTTCGGCGTGCCGTTGAACGCGGTGGCGTCGTACTCGCCGCCGGGGATGCTGTTGTCGTCGTGGTAGATCTCGTGTGCGACGAGCGCGTACTCCGCGTCGACGGGGCTGAGGTCCGGCGGGTCGATGATAAGGGCGCCGGCCATCCCCTTCGCGATGTGCAGGCTCATCGGCATCGTGCCGCAGTGGTACATCCAGATGCCGGAGCGCCGCGCGGTGAACTCGTAGACCACCTTGTCGCCCGGTGGGATCTCGCGCATCACCTCGTCGGGGCTGACTTCGCCGGCGTGGAAGTCGATCGAGTGGCTCATCTGCCCGTGGTTTTCCACGGTGATGCGGAACCGGTCGCCCACCTTGCCGCGCAGCGTCGGACCGGGCGCTTGGTCGGCGAAGGTCCAGGAGTCGCCGTCGTCGTGCATCACCCAGGTCTCCTTGTGGAGTTCGCCGCTCGCGGGCTGCAGCGTGGCGTCGCGGGCAGTGCCTATCGACGCCTCCTCTTCCCCCTTCCCGCTCGTCACCACATCAAAGGTCATGCCCATGGCTTTGTGGCCCGCGATCGTGCACCAGCCCTGGGTGTCCTCGGTGAAGACGCCGAAGTCGTGGGTGACGGTCTCGCCGGGGTCGATGCGGCCGCTGTGCTCGCCGCCGAGCTTCAGGTCGTGCTGCTGTGTGTCCGAGTTGGTGATGTTGAGGACCAGCCGGGTGCCCGGCTCCACCGCGACGCTCGCGGGGACGAACGACATGCCCTGGATGTCCACGTCGACGGTGGTGGCGTCCTCGCTGCTCACCGCCTGCGTGCTGGTGGTGTCGGAGCCGCTGAACGCGAGCGTGAGCCCGACGACGACGGCGACCACGAGGGCGATGAGCCCCCAGGCCAGGGATTCGGTTCGTTTCATGGGACAGCTACCTTTCTTGCATGGAGCGCGAGCCCTACTCCCAGTATGGCAAGCCCGATCCGCGGGCTGACCAGGGCGACGAGCGCGCCGCCGTTGACCACGCCGACTTTGATGAAGCCGTTGTCGGGCTCGCGCGCGCCGCGGGCGAGGACCGGCAGCAGGTGGCCGATCGCGCCCGCGACGACCTGGGCGAGCCCGGCGGCGAGGAGGAACGTGAGCAGGTTTGCGGGGAAGCGGACGGCGCCGGTGGCGAGTGTTGCGGCGTCGGCAAACATGGCGCCGAGCAGCCAGAGCAGTCCGGCGGCGACGCTCACCGCGGGGGCCGACAGCCCGGGCGTGAACAGCGCGCCGGCGAGGACGGGCTGCAGCGCGTAGGACCACGCGAGCGCGCACACCGCGAGCGCCACCGCGGCGAGCGGCGGGCTGGCCAGGGCCGCGGCGGCTGCGGCCGGCAGCGCGATGCAGTGGGCGAGCAGCGCGCGGGGGAGGCGGGCGCGGGCGGTTGCGGAGGCGCGGTTGCCCGTCATGGTGGGGAGCAGGGTGATGACGGTGCCGGCGATGGTGGTCCACGCGAAGCCCCAGACGGCGAGGCGGGAGTGGGCGGCGATGGTGGCGTCGATAAGCGAGGGCCCCACGTGCCGCGAGCCCACGGCGACGGCGGCGGCGAGGGCGAAGAACGCGGCGGCGACGACGTAGCAGCGGGCGGTGCTGGCGAACGGGCTGGTGAGGCCGCGGCGCAGCTTGCGGGCGATGGACACCCCGTGCCAGCACAGCGCGGCCGCAGCGACGGCGGCCGGAATGGCGAGCGGCGCGCCCAGCAGCATCGCGACGAGCGCCAGGTTGACCGCCGCGATGCGCACGGCCAGCCCGGCGGGACGGGAGGCGGTGCGCGTGAGCGCGTCGGCGAAGTGGGTGGAGTAGGCCTGGATGGCGGTCGTGACCACGCCGAGCGTGAGCGGGTGGATCACCGTCCAGCGCGACGCGCCGGCGAGCGCGGCCGCGAGCGAGACGGCGGCCCAGCACGCCACGAGCACGCCCACTACTTTTTGCACAGTAATAATCGTACTAAGCTGGGAGGGGTCAAACAAGGCGGTCAGGGCGTGGTTCATATAATGAACGCACGCAACTGTCCAAGAAAGGTGCGAAGCATGGACCGACACCGGACGCCGCGCCCCACTTCCGATCTCACCACCGCAGCCGCGGAGCTGAGCGCGAAGCAGCGCGAGGTCTTCGGCGCGCTGCAGCAGTTCCCGCAGGGCGCGCAGGTGACGGAGCTGGCGAAGGAACTGGGCATGCACATCAACACGGTCCGCGGGCACCTTGACGAGCT
This sequence comes from Corynebacterium sp. Marseille-P8863, assembly GCF_946902955.1. Taxonomy (NCBI): domain Bacteria; kingdom Bacillati; phylum Actinomycetota; class Actinomycetes; order Mycobacteriales; family Corynebacteriaceae; genus Corynebacterium; species Corynebacterium sp. Marseille-P8863. The sequence continues at coordinate 41,312 of NZ_CAMPQC010000013.1, forward strand.
CATCGCCCACGGGCTCGTGGTGCGCAGGCAGGCGCGTACGACCGGGCGGGGGCGGCCGTCGCACATCTTTACCGCGCGCGTGGCGCGGAACGCGGACGTGACCAGCGAGTACGTCGAGCTGGTTGACATGCTGGCCACCGCGATCGCCGGCGACGACCTGGAGCGAGCGCGCGAGGTGGGGCGGCAGTGGGCGAAGGAGGCGTCGTCGAGGCACGGCGGCACGCCGCGGGATCTGGACGAGGCGACCGAGAAGGTCGCCCGGATCCTGCGGGATATGGGGTTCGACCCAGCGCTTCGCGACGATGCCGCCACCGACACCTCACGCGAGCTCTCCCTCAAGGCGTGCCCGTTTGTCACCGACCCCGGCAGGGCGCCGAGCCCGGCGGTGTGCGCGCTGCACGCCGGCTACGTGGACGGCAAGGCGGGCCGCATGCAGGTGGAGCTTCTGCCGTTCGACCGGCCCCACGAGTGCGGGGCCCGCATCACCGAGGTGGAGTAGCTAGTTGATCAGCCAGTCGTTCGGGCTGAACAGCTCGAAGTAGACGTTGGCGGGCGCCTTGTCGGCGGGCAGCGCCGCGATGTCGTCGCGGATGCCCTGAAGGAAGTTCGCGCCGCCGCAGAGGTAGACGTCCGCGCCGGCGAGGTCGGCCTCGGCGACGTTGATGCGCTGGTCCTGGCTGCGGAAGGTGGCGGTGACGTTGGCGTCGGCAAGCGCTTCCGCGAGGGCGCGGGTCTCGGCCTGCTGCGCCCAGGAATCTTCGGAGTTGTCGGCGTGGAGGTAGGTCACCTTGCGGTCCGAGTGGGTGCGTGAGAGGTGGCCCAGGATGCCCACCATCGGGGTGGAGCCGATGCCGCTGGAGATGAGCACGACCGGGTTGTCGCTGTCCTGGAGGACCAGGTCGCCGGCGGCGAGGGTGGCGTCGACGGTGTCGCCGATGGCCACGTGGTCGCGCAGGAAGGTCGAGACCTCGCCGTCGGTCTCCACGGCGATGCGGTAGGAGTGCTCGTCGCCCTCGATGATGGAGTACTGGCGGAGCTGGCGGGCGCCGTCGTCAAGCGTGACGCCCACGGAGGTGTACTGGCCGGGGCGCGGCGCGGTGAAGTCGCCGCTGAGCGTGTAGGCGTAGACGGAGTCGGTGAGCTGCTCCTTGGCCGTGACCTCGGCGCGGCGGAAGACGTCGCCGTCGGTCACGCCGTCGGATTCATAGAGCTTCGCCTCGTGCTTGATCAGCACGTCGGCCATGAGCCAGTAGACGGCGTCCCACGCCTCGGCGACCTCGGGGGTCACGGCGTCGCCGAGCACCTCCGCGATCGCGGCCATGAGGTTGTCGTGCACGATCTGGTACTGGTCCTTGCGGATGCCCAGCGAGACGTGCTTGTGGGCGATGCGGTCCAGCATCATGACCGGGTCCGGCGCGTTCGGGTCCACGAGCTGGGTGGCGAAGGTCGCGACCGAGGCCGCGAGCGCCTTCTGCTGCGCGCCCTGCTTCTGGTTGCCGCGGTTGAAGGTGTTGGCGATGAGCTCCGGGTGCGCGGTGAACATCTTGTTGTAGAACGTCTTCGTGATGGTCTCGATGTTCTCACCCACCGGCGGGAGCGTGGCCTTGATGATCTCGGCGTGCTCCTCGCTGAGGTGGTTGAGCTTCGGGTCCGGCTTTTCCTGCAGGTACATGCGGTGTCCTTTCGTGCCGTTGAACAATTAACACCGACTGTACCCGTCAAAACTAGTCCTCGAGGTCCGTGGCGAGGCGCTCCTCGTCGTCGCGGCGCTTGCGGCGCTGGAGGCGCGGGGCGAAGATGGCCGCCGCGCCGCCGCCGATGAGCGCGCCGATGACCATGCCGATGGTGCCGCTGCGGTCGCCGTCGAAGTCGGTGAAGGCGATGCCGGCGAGGGCGATCGCGAAGAGGATCCAGATGGGCAGGGTGGAAAGGGTGAACATCTTGGGCGGGCGGGGCCGCGGGGCGTAGTTCTGCATCCACAGCGCGCCGGCGGTTTGCGCGAGCGTGACGGGCAGCAAGGCCAGCAGCGAGTAGATGGCGGCGCCGTCGGGCAGGACCCACGCGAGGATCGCCATGATGAATGTGGTCGTGTACTTGAGCGTCTCCGAGGTCACGGTGCTGGACTGGTGGAGGATCTGCTGCTGGTATTCGTCGTCGGTGCCTTGGTTGGCCAGGGCGACTTTCTTGTCGCCGTACTGCTTCAACATGGGGAGTTATCCTTCCTGGTCGTCGCCGAAGAGGGCTTCGACGGTTTTGCCGAGGGTGTGTGCGATGTCGAGTGCGAGGTGGACGGAGGGGGAGTAGTTGCCTTTTTCAATGTTGGCGATGGTCTGGCGGGACACTCCCACCTGCGCGGCGAGGTCGGCTTGGGAGAGTTCCTGCCACCGCCGCCATTTGCGGACCATGTTTTCGTGTGTGTCTGGCATCAGCGCTCCTTTCGTGTCTCGTAAGCGCCTACGGCAAAATATAAACCAAACACGCCACGATGTAAAGGAAACTAGACAAAAAGGAAATGGGGGAGCGTCGATAAGCGAAAGGCTCTAGACTGGCGCGCATGCCGACGCCAGTGCCTGCCTACCTTGACCGCATCCTCGACCTCGTCCGCGACGACGACAGCGGCGAGGTCGCCGACTACATCGACGAGCTGGCTGCCGCGGACCCCGACAAGCTGGGCGTGGCGCTGTGCACGACCTCGGGAAACCTGTATTCGGTGGGGGATGACGAGTACGAGTTCACCATCCAGTCGATCTCCAAGCCGTTCGTGTACGCGCTCGCGCTGGAGGAGCTCGGCGCGGCGGAGGTGCACAAGTACGTGGGCGTGGAGCCGTCGGGCGAGGCGTTCAACGCGATTTCGCTGGAGGAGGACACGCACCGCCCGGCGAATCCGATGATCAACGCGGGCGCGATCGCGGTGAATCAAATGATTAACGGCGCCGAATCCTCGGTGGAGGAGCGGGTGGAGAAGATCCGCGCGTACTTCTCCCGGCTCGCGGGCAGGGAGCTGCGTATCGACGAGTCGCTGGTCCAGTCCGAACTCGGCACCGCCCACCGCAACCTGGCCATTGCGCACCTGCTGCGGGAGTTCGGCATGGTGCAGGACCAGGCGCACGACGCGATCGACTCGTACACGCAGCAGTGCTCGGTGCTGGTCACGGTGCGCGACCTGGCCACCATGGCGGCGACACTGGCCAACGGCGGCGTGCAGCCGATTACTGGCGAGCGCGTCCTGTCCGCCGGCTCGTGCCGGATCACGCAGGCGGTGATGACGTCGGCCGGCATGTACGACGGGTCGGGGCAGTGGATGGTCAACGTGGGGATCCCGGCGAAATCCGGCGTCGCCGGCGGGTTGATCGGGACGATGCCGGGGCAGTTGGGGTTGGCGTCGTTAAGCCCGCGGCTCAACGAGCAGGGCAACTCGGTGCGCGGGGTGCGGATCTTCCGCGAGATGTCCGACTCGCTCGGGCTGAACCTGATGGGCGCGGACTTCTACGCCGCGCCGGGCATTCGGTCGGTGGAGCGGCGCGAGGACTGCACCGTGGTGGAGCTGCAGGGCATGATCAACTTCACCGCCGCGGAGAACATCCTGCACGACCTGGCCAGCGAGCGCATCGTGGGCGGCACGCTGGTGCTCGACGTGTCCAACGTGACCAGCTTTAACAAGGCCGGGCGCCTGCTGATCAAGGAGGGGATGCGCCACCTGCGCGACACCGGCCTGGACGTGCGCATCTACGACCCCGACGGCGCGATGCCGGACTACGAGTTTTCCGACGGCACGAAGGTCCCTGCCATCAAGGACTTCTCCACTACCTTCACCGTGCCGGGGTCGCGCACCGAGGTCTTCCGGGCGATCTCCGCTCCGCAGGAGTGGTGGGACGAGCACGTCGACCACATCGAGGGCTCGGCCTCCGAGCAGGGCGGCGAGTTCCACTTCGACACCGACGACCAGTACGCGGAATTCCGCGTCGAGGAGTCCGAGGTGGGCGACCGCCTGGTCTGGCACACCGAGACCACGGGCAAGGACAAGGAGGACCGCGACTGGGACGACACCTCGCTCATCTTCGAGCTCAGCGACAGCGAGCAGGAGGACGGCGAGACCCAGGTCACGTTCACCCACCGCGGCATGCACCCGCACGGCGAGGGCTACAAGGAAACGGTCGAAGCTTGGCGCGAGCGCATCCAGGAGCGGCTCGAGCCGCTGATCCGGCACCGCGGCGAGCGGTAGCGCGCTACAGTGCCGCGAGGAAGGCGGCGGAGGCGGTGCTGATGAGCAGTTCGCGCTGCTCGGCGGGGCAGCCGTCGTCGACCCAGTCCAGCGCGATGGCGTCGATAAAGCCGATGAGCCCCGAGACGGCGATGCGCGCGCGGTCGTCACTGCGGCCGAGGAAGTCGCACAGCGCCTGCACGGTGGTGTCGTGGCGCTCGATGCGCAGGTGGATCGCCTCGATCGGCTCCTCGCCGCCGCGCTTGCCGGTGGACCACACGAACGGGTGCGTCTCGATGTAGTTGAGGTAGATGTCCAGCCCGCGGCGCACGATTTCCTCGGTGTCGGAGGACTCGAGCCCCTCAGCTGCGGCGATCTGGGCGTTGTGCAGGTTGATGGCCGTGCGCTCGAGGAAGGCGGTGTACAGGCCGGCCTTGGAGTCGAAGTAGTGGAACACCAAGCCTTGGGACACGCCGCAGTGATCGGCGATACGCTGGGTGGGGACCTCGCTGTAGGGCGTGGTGGAGAAGATCTCCGTGGCAGCGTCGAGAATTTCCTGGCGCCGCTCCTCCACGCTCAGGCGCCGCTGTGGCGCGTGCGTCGTGTGGCGTTCTGTCATGCGCTACATCGTACACACGCACAAGTTTTACATGCATTGAATATCAATATAATTCTGAACGTTGTCCGCTGACGAAAGGGAAATACCGTGAAACAGCAGCTCGTAGACGCCATCTGGTGGCACGTCTACCCCCTCGGCGCGACGGGTGCCCCCATCCGCGACGCGAAGGACGCCGCGCACCGCCTTCCCCGCCTCGAGGCGTGGCTGGACTACCTCATCGAGCTCGGCTGCAACGGCATCCTCCTCGGCCCCATCTTCGAGTCCGTCGCGCACGGCTACGACACGCTCGACCACTACCGCATCGACGCCAGGCTTGGCGACGACGCCGACTTCGACCACTTCGTCGCCGCGTGCCACGAGCGCGGCATCCAGGTCATGCTCGATGGCGTGTTCAACCACGTCGCGCGCACCCACCCGTGGGTGGCCGAGGGCCTCGCCGGCGGCACCGACTGGGAGGGCCACGAGGAGCTGGCCACCCTGCACCATGACGACCCCAGGGTCCAGGACGCGGTGACTGACATCATGCTGCACTGGCTGCGCCGCGGCATCCAAGGCTGGCGCCTCGACGTTGCCTACTCCGTGCCCGCCGAGTTCTGGCGCACAGTGCTTGGGCGGGTACGCGAGGAGTTCCCCGACGTGTGCATCCTCGGCGAGGTCATCCACGGCGACTACGCCGAGATCGCCGAGGCGGGCACGCTCGACTCCGTCACGCAGTACGAGCTGTGGAAGGCGCTCTGGTCCTCTATCTCAGACACCAACTTCTGGGAGCTCGACCACGCGCTGGGCCGCCACCGCGACATTGCCAAGCGGGCGCTTCCCAACATCTTCATTGGCAACCACGACGTCGACCGCATCGCCTCCAAGGTGGGCCAGGACGGGGAGATCGTCGCGCTCGCCCTGCTCATGAGCCTGCCCGGCATGCCCAGCATCTACTACGGCGACGAGCAGGGCTTCGAGGGGGTGCGCGGCGAGGGCTTCGCGGCTGACGACGCCATCCGCCCTCCCCTCCCAGCCTCCCCGGCAGAACTCTCCGAGCTGGGCCAGTGGGTCTTCGAGGAACACAAGAAGCTGATCGGCGTGCGCCGCCGCAACCAGTGGCTCACCCACGCCGACGTGGAGGTGCTGGACAAGGAAAACGCCACGATCTCCGTGCGGAGTCGTGGCGAAAACGGCGAGGAGATCCAGACCGACGCGTGGCTCGAGCCCGCGCCGGGCGTGCGCATCCGCGCAGGCGCCGAGGTCCTCTACGAGTGGGGGAGTTAGCGCGGCAGGGAGGAACCCTGCGCGTACTGCGCGAGCAGCTGCTGGACGATCGCGCCCAGGTCCGGCAGTCGCACGGTCGCGACGTTGGCCACCGGCACGTCGATGGTCGGCGCGCCCTGCGGGGCGAGCACGATCACGTTCTGGGGGTTCTGCTGCGCGGCCGGTGCTGGCTGGGCAGGCTGGGCGGGCTGCGTGGCCGGCGCGGGCTGTGCCGGCTGGGCCGGCTGGGCGGGTTGCGCCGGCGCAGCGTTGCTGGTGCCGCCGTTGGTGCCCTTGAGGCCGCAGCGGTTCGCCGCGTTCTCTACGCGGGCGAGGGCGTCGAGGATCTGCGGGCCGCGGCTGTCAAAGCGGGCGATGGTCTGGGCCTGGCGGACCTTGGCGTTGTAGTCGGCGTCGTTGGTCCAGTACTTCTCGGCCTGGGCGCAAGAGATTTCGCCGGCGGGGAGCTTGGCAAGGGCGTCGTCAATCGCGTCGGCGTGGGCGGCGGCCGGGGCCGCGGCGAGCGTGCCCGCGACGGCGGCGGTCATGGCAAGGGAGCGGAGTTTCATGACCGCCAGTATGTCACGGATGTGACGCATGTGAAAGGGGAGCGCGCAAATTACGCGTTCACCATGCGGCGGATCAGGCTGCGGTAGGCCTGCGTCGTGAGCTCCACGTCGGCCAGGTCGACGTACTCGTCGTGGCTGTGCAGGAGGTCGAGCACCTTACCCAGCGTGTTCTCGCGCTTGTGCATGGCAAAGCCGTAGCCCACGCCGCCCTTGCGGCGGGCAAAGCGCAGGTCGGAGCCGCCCGCGGCGAGCGTGGGGACCACGGCCGCTTCGGGGAAGAACTCGGCGAAGGTGTCCACGATGGCGTCGTAAAGCGGGCCCTCGGTGGGGGAGACGGTGGCGTCCTCGGTGATGAGGTGGGTGATCTCCACCTCACTGGCCAGGTCGCCGAGCGCCTCGCGCAGCAGGTCGTCGATGTCCTCCTGGCTCTGGCCCGGCAGCTGGCGGATGTCCAGCTCGATCGAGGCCTCGGACGGCAGGACGTTGATCGCGCCGCCCGCGCGCAGGACCGTCGGCGCCACGGTGAGGTGGCTCATCGCGTGCGAGTAGCGCTGCAGCTCGCCGAACGCCTCGTAGCCCTCGCCGCGCAGCAGCGCCTGCTCGGTCTCGGGGTCGAACTTCCAGGCGCGCACGTAGCCGGGCCACGGCTCCTCGGAACTGACCTCCGGGGTCAGGGCGGCGATGCGCTCGGCCACCTTGCCAATCTTGGCAATGGTCAGTTCGCGCCCGTGCGGCGTGGAGCCGTGCCCGGCGTCGCCGTGCACGGTGAGGCGTCGCTGCGCCGCGCCCTTTTCGCCAATAACGACGACCACCGCATCCGACCCGTCCTGCACCGGCAGGTGGGAGCCGCCTTCCTCGGACAGGCAGTTCTTCCAGGAGAACGCGTCCGGTGCGTGCTCCGCCAGCCAGCCCACGCCCAGGCCGCCGCGGGCCTCCTCGTCGGCGCAGCCCACGAAGGTGAGGGTGCCGGTGGGCTGGGTGCCGGACAGGGCCACGTCGCGCACGGTGGCCGCCATCGCGGCGGTGATGTAGAGCATGTCGGTGGCGCCGCGGCCGTACAGGTGGCCGTCGATAATCTGCGCCCCGAACGGGTCCTTGGTCCACTTCGCCTCGTCGACGGGGACCACGTCGGTGTGGCCGAGGAGGGTGAGCGGCTCGGCGGAGGGGTCCGAGCCCTCGATGGTAAACGCGATGGAGGTGCGGCCTGGGTGGGGTTCGAAGCGCTCGACGCGCACGTTCGGCGCGTCCGCGAAGAAGCGCTCGAGGACGTCTGCGGCCTTGGATTCCTGCCCGGAATCGGGGGTGAGATCGTTCACGCAAGAAATTTGGACGAGTTCTTTGAGCAGCGTAATGGTAGTGTCCGCTAAAGTCATACAAATCAACTTTCTTAAATTTGGCGGATGCGGTAATTTACATCTGTTGCGGTCTAATGTGAAGACTGAACGATATTGAGCAGCGCTGAACCGCACGGTACGGCGCAATATTTGAGGATAACGCGAGACCTGGCCTCACTGAAGAAATCAGGAAAGCTGAGAATTTAAATCAGAACCTGAGTGATCCTGAGGGCGAGGCGAGCAGAAACCCGGGAAGAGGTGGAAGCGGTGGCCCGTAGAGAAGGCAGCATGGACCCGAGGGCGATTCGTACGCGCAACGCCTTCCTGGACGCGGCGGAGACGCTTCAGCGCGAAAAGAAGACCGAGGACATCACGGTGTCCGCGATCGTGGGCCTGGCGGGCATGAGCCGGCAGGTGTTCTACGAGCATTTCGACGGCCGCGACGCCGTCGTCGGCGCGCTCATGGAGCGCACGTTTCGGCCGCTGCTTCAGGAATATGTGAAGACCTACGAGCGCACCGGCGACCCGGAACAGGCCATTGAGGGTCTCGTGGCCGGCATGTACAAGGAGCGCGACCTGCTGCTCAACGTCGTCGGCGGCCCGGCGCTCACCTACACCCTCAAGCTCTTTACTACCCCGGAGCAGCCGATGCTGCGCGGGGTGGTGGACGCGATCCTGGAGCGCCAGGGCGAGCTCGAGCCGAGCCTGCTGGAAGGCGTGGAGGACTTCCTCCGCGCCGGCGCCTTCCGCCTCCTGGTCGCCTCGGTGCGCGAGGCGGATTCGGCAGAAGACGCGGCGAAGCGCGCCAATAGCGTGCTTGGACTCTTGCGCGCGTCGATCGTGGGCAGCTAGCTCCGAAGGAAGATGAATTGTTATGGCACGTCGTGAATCGAGCTCCGACCCCCGCGCGGTACGCACCCGCGAGGCGTTGATCTCCGCCACCATCGCGTTGCTGGTTGACCACAAGGTGGAAGACCTGTCTGTCTCCGGCATCGTGAAGGCGGCGCAGGTGAGCCGCCAGGTGTTCTACGAGCACTTCCAGGACCGCGATAGCGTGGTCATCGCCGCGGGCGAGGCGGTCCTCGGGCCGGCGTACCGCGACTTTGCCTACAACTTCGACGGCGACACGGACTACGCCACGCAGGTGCACAAGCTCGCCGAGGTGCTCGAGCCGCACGAGTGCATGATCCGTCACCTCATCGACTCGCCCGTGCACGGCAAGCTCAACCAGACGATCTGCGAGCTCATGTTCCCGCCGATCCGTGCGAACCTGTGGAAGTCGCTGGAGCGCGGCGGCATCCAGGCCACCGACGAGGTCATCGATGATGCAGCGATGTTCATCGTGGCGGGCACCCAGCACCTCTTCGTCACCGCGTACCGCGACGAGATCGCCGTCGGCGTGACCGCCGAACGCGTCGACCGGGTGCACGACCTGATGGGGCAGCTGCTTACTCGGAAGCGGGGCTAACGCTGGCGAGTGCCTCGGCGAGCTCGTCCAGCGCGTCGGTGGTGTCCTCGAAGGAGCCGTCCTCGCTGATCGCGGCCATGGAGATGCCGTAGCGCTTGTCGGCGAACTGCCCGAAGCCCAGCTGCCGAGACTGCCAGGAGCCGTCGGTGTCGTCGCTCCAACCGCCCTTGAACGGGATGCCCAGGGCGCCGAGGCCCCAGGACTGCGACTTATCCACGTGCACCATCTTGTCCAGGACCGCGTTGTCGGGCTCCCGGTCCGAAAGTTCCGCGAGGTAGTGGGCGTAGCGGGCCTGGGAGTTCAGCGACCACTCGCTCGTGCCCCAGGCCTCCTCGAGCGTGGCCGTCGCGCCCGCCTTGGCCAGCTCGTCGGCGACCAGCTTCTTCGCGCCGCCCGCGGCCGCCAGGCACATCCAGAGCTGGTCCGCCGACCCGTTGTCGGAGACCTCGATCGTGGAGGTGATGAGGGTGTCCAGCACTTCCTCGCTCGCGTCGCAGTGTTCCGTGGCGGCCATTGCGACCGGCACCTTGATCGTGGACCACGCCGCGAGGCTGGTGACGTCGCCTGCGGTGACGGCGGCGTCATCGTCGTCGATAAGCACGATGCCAATGCTCGTGTCCGTGTCCGCCTCGATCCTTTCCACCTCCGCCTCGAGCCAGTCGGGGTCGACGCCGACGGTGTCGTCCACCTCGGTGAGTCGGCGCGAGAGCGCGTCCGAGTCGGGCTCGGCGGGGGTGTGCGCGATGCGCACGAACGACGCCGCGACCAGCAGGATCACGACGCCGGCGAAGGCGAGGGCGAACGGTTTGCGGCTCACAGGTGCCGGTATTCCTCGAGCAAGTCAAAGCCGGTGTGGCCGTGGATCGACTTAATGGTGCGGTAGTTGCCCGGCTGCGAGATCGTGGTGGTGGTGCCGTGGGCCAGCATGTGCTCGGAGCGGCTGAGCTCGCGGATGGCCACGAGCCGCACGCGGTCGGGGTGCTCCTGCACCAGGTCGGAGTAGAGCATCGGGTCGTGCTGGCCGTCGTCGCCCACCAGCGTCCAGCGGATGTTGGGGAAGTCCACGATGAGGTTACGCAGCGCCACCCGCTTGTGCTCCTTGCCGCTGCGGAACAGACCAGTCGGGGTGGGGCCCCAGTCCGTGAGCAGCAGCGGGCCGCGCGGCAGCTTCTCGCGCGCGATGAAGTCGGTGAGCGTGTCGTAGGTGTTCCAGGCGCCCGTGGAGACGTAGAAGGTGGGCTCGTCGGGGCCGAGGACCGCGCTGTAGAAGTCGTCCATGCCCGCGATCGGCTGGCGGGTGTTCGTCTTTTTCACCCACGAGTTCCAGGCGGCGAGCATGGCGCGCGGCAGCATGGTCACCATGATCGTGTCATCTACATCGGAGATCAGGCCGTGGGTGACGTCGTCCGAAATGATCTGCACCTGCGCTTCGCTCGGCTCCGCGCTCAGCGGTGTGCGCACCGTGGCGGTGTGCCAGCCGGGCTCCAGCCCGTGGTCCAGGATGAGGACCTCGAGGTAGCCGTTGCCGTTCGTCTGCGCCGTGACGGTCTGCGCGCCCAGCGTGACGGTGACCTCAATGTCGGGCACCTGGGTGGTGAAGAACTGGCGGTAGCCGCGCTCCACCTCCGTTTTCGGTTCCCGCTCCGGGTCCGCCATGAGCACGCGCCCAAGCACGCGGGCACGCTCGGAGTTGCCGTAGCCGGTAAAACCCGTGACCTGTGGCGCCCAGCCCCGGCGGGCCTTCGTTTTCACGTCCGCGTTGTTGATGCGGTGCTCCGCCCAGCGGACCACGTCTGAAAATCCCATAAGCCAGTAGTCTAGGCGCTATGGACAGAGTCGAGAGTGCGCACGTGGCCGTCGAGAAGCTCATTGAGCTCTACACCGCATCGTGTGAGCTCGCGCGAGACGCGCTCACCAGCGGCGACTACGCGCGCTACAAGGACGTGTACTACCCCAAGCTCTCCGTGGAGATCGGGCAATGGGTGCCCGTGGACCGCTCCGAGCCCTTCGGCTACGTCGACGAGGCCGGCGTCTACTCGGCGGTGCTGTCGCGGCCCGACCTCATGGCGCCGTACCTGCGCTCGCAGCTCGAGGCGCTGACCACCAACTACGAGTGCGAGATCCGCGTCGGCTACTCGGAGACCCGCATCCCGCCCGAGTACATCCGCGGCACTGGCCCCCGCCCCGCGAACACGGAGAACGCAGTGTTCGTGCCTCGCCCCACCCTTGACGAGGTGCACGACGCAATTATCGACGGCCACTGGGACGCCTTCCACGGCGAAGAGAAGCCCCTCTTCCACTTCGGTCCGCAGCGCTTCGACCTCGCGCTGGCCCGGCTGGAGCACTACACGGGCATCCAGGTGGAGTCGCTGCAGAAATTCATCCTGTTTACCAACTACGCCATGCACGTCACCGAGTTTGTGCGCTTCGGCGTCGCGGAGCTGGCGCGCGAGGGCTCGCGCTACACGCGCCTCGTGCTGCCCAGCGGCGAGACCATCTCCGACACGGTGGCGGTGGAGAACCTGGAGCTGGGCTCGAAGTTCCAGATGCCGCGCTACGACCTGGTCACCGAGGACGGCGACGGCATCACCATGATCAACATCGGCGTCGGCCCGTCGAACGCAAAAACAATAACGGACTCGCTGGCGGTGCTGCGCCCCGAAGCGTGGATCATGATCGGCCACTGCGCCGGCATGGACGCGCGCATGCGCATCGGCGACCTCATCCTGGGCAACGCCTACGAGCGCAAGGACAACGTGCTTGACGAGCACATCCGTCCCGACTCGCCCATCCCCGCCGTTCCGGAGATCCAGCGCACCCTGGAGAAGGCGGTGGCGAAGATCTACGGCGACGACACCTCGCTCATGCGCACCGGCACCGTCCTTTCCACCAGCGACCGCAACTGGGAATGGAAGGCGCCGCGCGATCTGTGGGAGTGGCTGCGCGGCTCCACCGCGGCGGCCGTGGACATGGAGTCCTGCACCATCGCGGCCAACGGCTACCGCTACCGCGTGCCCTACGGTGCGCTGCTCGCGGTCTCCGACCTGCCGCTGCACGCGGTGCCGAAGCTGCCCGCGGCCGCCCAGACCTTCTATTCCAACTCCAAGGAGGCGCACGTGATGTGCGCGGTGCGCGCGATGGAGAAGCTGGCCAAGAACCCGCAGCGCCTGCGCACCCGCAAGCTGCGCCGCACGATCGGAGAGCTCCCATTCCGTTGAGCTCCTTCGACGATCCGGCCGTGCAGATGGCGCACCGCAGCGCCGTGCGCTCCATCGAGCGAGTCGTCCACGAAACCACCGCGCCCACCGACCCGGACCTCGCGCTCGAGCGCGTCGTCGCGCAGCTGCGCCGCGGCAACGTCCTGGTCATCACCGGCGCGGGCGTGTCCACCGACTCCGGCATCCCCGATTACCGCAGCGCCGGCGGCCGCCTGACCAAGGGCCGCCCGATGACGTACCAGGAGTTCGCGCACTCGCCCGCCCAGGTCCACCGCTACTGGGCGCGCGCCTTCGTGGGTATGCAGTTCATGCGCGCCGCCGCGCCCAACCGCACCCACTTCGCCCTGGTCGAGCTCGAGCGCGCCGGGCTGCTCACCGGTATTGTCACCCAGAATGTCGACGGCCTCCACCTCGCCGCCGGCTCCCGCGACGTCATCGCGCTGCACGGGGATATGGAGCACGTCGTGTGCCTGGACTGCGGGGCGCGCCACGCTCGTTCGCTTATCGACGCCCTGCTTTCCCAAGCCAACCCCCACTTCTTCGAGTCAGTGCAGATCACCGGCAGCATGATCAACCCAGACGGCGACGTGGAGCTACGCGCCAGCGACGTGGAGCGCTTCCACATGATCGCCTGCCCCGCGTGCGGCGGCCAACGGCTGAAGCCGGACGTGGTGTACTTCGGTGAAAATGTGCCGACGGGGCGCAGACAAGCAGCCCGGGCGTGGCTGGACGAGTCCGCTTCGGTTCTGGCGCTGGGCACGTCGCTGGCGGTGATGAGCGGGTACCGATTCGTCCTGGACGCCCGCAAACAGGGCAAGCCCGTCGCGGTGGTCAACGGCGGGCCGGGGCGCGCCGACCCGAAGGCCACGACACTGTGGCGCACCGGGGTCGCCGACGCGATGGACGCAATTCTGGATGGACTGGATCTCTAGGAGTTGTAGGGTGAAGGGGTAACTTTTGCCCGAAAACTTGCTGAAAGGCCCCTGACATGCGTTTTCGTTCCCTCGCAATCGCAGCATGCGCCGCGACCGCCCTCGTCGTCGCGCCCGCCGCTTCCGCCGACCCCGCTCCGGTCACCGGCGTGGAGCTGAACCAGCCCGCCGATCAGGTCGTCACTTTTGAGGCAAAGTTTGACCTCACCCGCGACAACGAGATCGCCCTGCAGAAGGTGCGCGAGCTGCGCGCCGACATGTGGGACCGCAACGTGCCGTTCAAGGGCGAGACCCTGCAGTACGCGGCAAAGGTGACCGGGCTGAGGACGAAGGAGGCGTACGTCAACGACGTGAAGATCGACCACGGCTACGCGCTCATCGCCCTGCAGCGCGCGCTGGAAGAAGCCGGCGGGATCGACCATGATCGCCCGTACAACGAGACGTGCAGCAATGAGTGCGGCTCGCTGTGGACCGCGACGATTCAGGGCGAGCAGCCGTTCGGCGAGAACCTCTCCGGCGAAGAAGACATGGCGAAAGCCATGCACGGTTGGGGCTACGACGAGCTGGACGCCCTGTACGACTCGAATGGCCAGTTCAACAACGCCAACGGCCACCTCTACAACTTGATCAACCCGGACCGCACGTGGTTCGGCGTGGCGTCGGTGCGGACGGCCGAGGGCACCGCCAGCGCGTGGGAGGCCGCGGGCAAGGCCTCCGGCGTGACCGCGTTCCCCGAGGGCGCGCGCACCGAGGCGCTGGCGCGCCCGGCGAACAACGGCGAGACGCCGTCGACGAAGGCGGTTCCGTTGCCGAAGAAGAGCACCCCGAGCAGGGGGCAGGGCACTCAGGGCACTGTGTCGCTCGGCGGTGGTTCCGAAACCGAGAAGATCATCGGCATCATCTTCGCCATCATCGGCGTCCTGGCCGGCATCTACTCCTTTGTGAAGCAGTACCTGCCGGACGTGCTGCCGAAGTAGGGGTAAATTCCATTCTGGCAGCTGACAGATAATGGACGCACAGCAAGTGTGAATAAAACGGGCAGCCAACACTCAAGGGGTGTATATACTTCAGACGGTTTTCGTTTCCCGTCTGTAAGGAGAACACTTTGAAGAAGAAAGCGACCGCGCTGGTAGTCGCGGCCTCGGTGGCTATGTCGGCGCTCGTCAACCCCGTGGGCCTCACGGCGCAGGAGATAACGGCAGCGGACTTGTACGAGCCGAGCATCACTCCGATCGGGGCTTTGGAAGCTGGTCCAACTGAGGAGCTGTCGTTTTTCTTGTCCGATGAGGGCCCCGAGTTCCTGGATATGGAAATCCTTGAGTTCGATTCACCGTATCCGGTGACGTATCGAGTGGAAACCCTCAATGGATTCCGTGAGTACATCAACATCACCCTCGAGAAGAAGAAGATCTACCCTGCGGCTTTCAATGTTCCGGTAAAAGTCCGCGTGAACTACACTGACGGTAGCTCTGAAATAGTCACTGGGGACTTCCCGATCCACCCGCTTGCCTCGCTAGTGGCTGACAGTCCAGCAGCTCCGAAGTCGTCGACGCAGCAGACTACTGCTCCGGTGACGAAGACTGTGACAAAGACGGTGACCCCAGCACCTGTGGCAGCTCCGACGACAAAGGTGATTACGACGACGGTGACCCCGGCGCCGGTGACGACGACGGTGACCCCGGCACCTGTAACGACGACGGTGACCCCGGCAGCTCCGGCGGCAAAGACGGAGATGGCCGCTGTGACGGTTACTGAGACCGCTACGGAAACTGTGAGTCAGCCGGCACCGGTGATTACGGAAGCCGCGGAAAAGCAAGCGCCGACTGTGACTGTTACGGCCCCCGCCACTACGGTAACGAAAACCGTTGAAAAACCTGCGAAGCCGAATGCTCAGCAGGACAAAGGCTCGAGCCTGAGCACTGGTGCCATTGTTGGCATCGTTCTAGCGATTCTGGCAGCTGCCGGCGGTGCCGCCGCGGCAGTCGCTGGTGACGTGCTGCCCGCCGGCATTTTGCCACGCTAGAGCGTTATCAATTTTTCGCCGAAAAGTTAGTTGACCGAGGCTGGGATGCCTTTTCCGGCCTCCTTGCCCGCGTCCCAGACGTCCTTGTCCAGGATCTTCTCGCGCGTGGACACCACGGCGGCCACGACGGCCTGGCCGGTGACGTTGACGGCGGTGCGGCCCATATCGATGATCGGCTCGATGGCCAGCAGCAGGCCGACGCCCGCCAGCGGCAGGCCGAGGGTGGACAGGGTGAGCGTCAGCATGACGGTCGCACCGGTGGTGCCCGCGGTGGCCGCGGAACCCAGCACGGAGACGATGACGATGAGCAGGTAGTCCATCATGCCCAGGTCAACGCCGTAGAACTGCGCGACGAACAGGGCGGCGATGGCGGGGTAGACGGAGGCGCAGCCGTCCATCTTGGTCGCCGCGCCCAGCGGCATGGCAAAGGACGCGTACTCGGAGGGCACGCCCATGGACTGCTCGACGGTGCGCTGGTTCACCGGCATCACGCCCATGGAGGAGCGGGTGACAAAGCCCAGTGCGGTGACGGGCCAGACGCGCTGGAAGAACTCAACCACGTTGATCTTGTTCACGGCCAGGACGATTGGGTAGAGCACGAAGATGACCAGGGCGAGGCCGATGTAGATGGCCAGGACGAATTGGCCCAGGTTGCTCAGGGCCTCCCAGCCGTAGGTGGCGACTGCGTTGCCGATCAGGGCCGCAGTGCCGATCGGGGCGAGGCGGATGACCCACCACAGCACGACCTGAACCACCTTGAGCAGCGACTCGGAGAACTTGATAAACGGCTCGGCGGACTTGCCCGCCTTCACGGCGGCGACGCCGATGAGCAGGGAGACCACGAGGATCTGCAGCACGTTGAAGTTCACCGACGCGCCCGACTCGGTGACCTTGGCGGTCAGACCAAGGAAGTTCGACGGGACGACGGAATCCAGGAAGCCCATCCAGGAACCGGTGGTCGACGGCTCGGCGGCCTCGGCCGCGTCCACGGTGGAGTTCGCGCCGGGCTTGAGCACGGCGCCGACGACGATGCCGATGATGACGGAGAAGAACGCGGTGATGGCGAACCACACCAGCGTTTGCACGGCCAGGCGGGCCGCGTTGGAGACCTGGCGAAGGTTGGCAATCGAGGTCACCACAGCGGTGAACACCAGCGGCGGGATGAGCAGCTTGAGCAGCTGGACGTAGGTGCCGCCGACCCAGTCGAGCAGCCCGGAGAGCCACTCGACGTCGCTACCTGCGGCGATGAAGCCGAGGATGAGGCCGATAATCAGGCCGTAAATCACTTGGGCGCCAAATCCGGTCGCCCACTTTGGAAGAGACATGCGCGCTCCAATGCGTTGAAAGAATCTATACAGGTCTGTACTTACTCAACGCAGAGTAGCAGCGTGTCGCCTAAAAATTAATTCGCTCAACAGACAGACAGGACGGTCTACCTGGGCGTTTTGACTACGCTCGGAGGGCACACCCAACACAGTGAGGAGCACCAATGTCCGGTATCTACTCGTTCGAGGGGAAGACCCCGCGCATCCACCCCAGCGCTTACATCGCCCCCGGGGCCACCATCATCGGCGACGTCACTATTGCCGAGGACGTCAATATCTGGCCGGGCGCGGTGCTGCGTGGCGACGTCGGCGCCATCGAGATCGGGGCGCGCTCCAACGTCCAGGACGGCTCGGTCATCCACGTGGAGACGGGAAGCACGACCGTCCTCGGGGAGGACGTCACGGTCGGGCACATGGCAATGGTCCACGGCTGCACCGTGGAGCCGGCCTGCCTGATCGGGATGAGCGCGACGGTGCTCTCCGGCGCGCGCGTGGGCGAGGGCAGCATCGTCGGCGGCGGGGCGGTGGTCCTGGAGGGGCAGGTCGTCCCGCCATTTTCCGTTGCGGCCGGGGTGCCAGCGAAGGTGCGCAAGCAGCTGGACGCGGAAACCCGCGAGCAGCGGGTGCGCCACGCCGCGGGCTACGTGGAGCTAGCTCGCCGCTACCGTGAGGGGCTCGCGGAGCACGAGGTCTAGCGCGGCGGCGCGGGCGATGTCGCGCACCACCTCAGCGTGGGTGGGGATCATGCGCAGCTCGGGCGCCTGCTCCATTTCGGCGCGCACGGTGCGGGCGAAAGGAGCGGGGGCGTGGGGGTCGTCGATAAACGCGCTCCCCGCGATGACCACCGTGGACGGCGCGTGCTCGGTGCTGAGCTTGGCCACCAGGCTGCCCAGGTCGCGGGCGCGCTCGTCCAGCGCGGTGCGGGTGTCGGGGCTGGAATCCTGGACGGCGTCGAGCAGCGTGGCCAGCCCCGGCTTGTGAATGCGCTCGAGCAGGCCGCGCGTGGTCAGCTCGTGCCGCTTCACGCGGATCGGCTGCACGCCGTCGCCGGTGGACACCGCGCAGCCGATCGAGTCGTCCGCGAATAGCGCCATGATCGGCCCGTCGCCAAGGTCCAGGTTCGACTGCATCTCGGAGCCGATGATCGCAGCGCTAATCGACGTCACCTCAACCGGCACAGAAAACTGCTCCCGCAACTGCCCGGCGAGGTCCACGCCGTCCCAACCCAGGTTCACGGCGATGACGGTGCCGTCCTCCGTCACGGTGCCCGACGTGGTCACGCCGAGGGCGGCGAGGCGCCGCTGCATGCCCGCGGTGAGACGGTTGAGTGCCGCCATGAGGTGCTGGATGACGTCGTCGGGCGTCATGCTGGCGACGGGCAGCTCGAGGTCGACGCAGCGCAGGGTGCGACCGCGCAGGTCAAAGACGGCGACGTAGGTGAAGTCGGTGCCCACGGCGATGCCGCCGTAGACGGGGTCGGGCTCGGCGAGCTCCAGGGGGATCGTCGGCCGGCCGCGCCCGGTGGAGCGGGTGAGGTCGGTGCGCTCGTTGACCAGCCCGGCCTCCGTGAGCGCGGCGATGGCGCGCGTGACGGTCGGCTGGGAGAGTCCGGTGGCTTGCACGAGTTCACTGCGGGACGTGAGGTCCTGCAGGCGAATGAGGTGGAGACACTTCGCCGCGGGGGTCGTCGGACGAGTGAACGGCAATGTTGTGCAAGTCATGTGAATATATTTACTCACTGGCAGACTGCTTTGTCCAGTCAGGGCCCTGAAAATGGCCGAAAAATGCCGTCTCACCATATGAAAACCTGTGCCCTGAGCAGGACAGACAGCTTGGTTCAAAAAATTTCCGATGGCAGGAAAATTCGCAGGTGGGTTAGAATCCCCAATCATGACGTCAGTTCTCCCGACCGAGCCCACACCCGAGCACGCGCCAGGTGCGATGCCTGGCCGAGAGCCATCGCTTCTCGACGCCACGTGTGAGGACTTCGTCTACGACTACGCCCAGCTCACGCCCACCCTGGGCACGCAGATCGGGCTCGAAGGCTTCGACGCCGACCTCCAGGACTTCAGTCCCGAGTACTGGGACGCGACGGCGGACCGCATCCGTGACCTCATCGCGGACGTCGACGCGCTCAATGACTCCACCGACGCCTCCGACGACGAGGACGACTTCGACGAGGTGGACAGCCTCACCGCCACGATCCTGCGCGATCGGCTGACCTACCACCTGGAGCTGCACCACCAGGGCGAGTTCCTGCGCCGGCTGAACAACATCGAGTCGCCCGTCCAGACGATCCGCGACTCCTTCCTGCTCATGCCCAAGGTGACGGAAGAGGACTTTGACAACGTCGCGGCCCGCCTGAGCAAGGTGCCCGACGCGCTGTGCGGCTACACCGAATCCCTCTCCGAGGCGGCGAACAACGGCAACGTGGCGTCGCACCGCCAGATCGACGCGGTGATCAACCAGTGCGAGACGCTCGGTGAGTCCGGCTCAACCCTGGACTACCTGGGCCTGCCGCCGGAGTCGAAGGTGGTAGAGGAAGCCAAGGAGGCGTTTGCCAAGTTCGCGGACTGGCTCTCCACCGAGCTGTCGCCGCAGGCCAACCACGAGGACGGGGTGGGCCGCGACCGCTACGAACTGTTCTCCGAGTACTTCTTGGGCCGCGAAGTGGACCTCGATGAGGCGTACGCGTGGGCGGAAGACGAGTTGCGGGTGACCGTCGATAAGCAACAGGCCCTGGCGCGACAGCTGTACGGCGCAGAGACGAGCGTGCCGGCGGCGTACCGGCGCCTCAACGAGGATGACCGGTACACGCTGCACGGCACCGACGCGCTGCTGGAGTGGCTGGACAAGGTGAACGCGGAGGTCGTCGAGTGCTTCGCCGGCAGCGAGCTCGACATCCCGGAGGACATGCCCGGGGTGAACACCGCGATCGACCGGGCCGGGTCCGGTGGCGTCTTCTACACCCCGCCGAGCGACGACATGCTGCGCCCCGGCACCATGTGGTGGTCCGTGCCGGAGGGGCAGGAGACCTTCCACACCTGGCAGGAGCTGTCCACCGTGTTCCACGAGGGCATCCCCGGCCACCACCTGCAGCACGGCGCTGCGCTGCTCAACCGCAACGAGCTCAACCTGTGGCGGCGCTCCGTGTGCTTCAACTCCGCGCACGGCGAGGGGTGGGCGCTCTACGCCGAGCACCTCATGGAGAACTTCGGCTGGTTCGAGGACCCCGGCTACCTGATGGGGCTGCTGGACTCGCGGCGCCTGCGCCTGGCCCGCGTGATGGTGGACATCGGCGTCCACCTGAAGAAGCTCTCGCCGGACGGCAGCGGCACCTGGGACGCCCAGTACGCGAAGGCGTTCCTGCGCGACAACTGCGCCATGCCGGAGACGCGCATCTCGTTCGAGCTGGACCGCTACATGGGGTGGCCGGGGCAGGCGCCGTCGTACGCCATCGGCTACCGCGATTGGTGCACGCTGCGCGAACGCGCGCTGGCCCAGGGAATGACTGCCGCCCAGTTCCACACCAAGGCGCTCGGCCTCGGGTCAATGCCCATGGACATGCTCGCCCACGAGGTGCTCAACCACTAGCGCGAAAGCTTCCGCAGCAGGTTGGGCAGGTAGCCGGCGACGATGAGGATGCACACCAGCCGGATGATCTGCAGCGACACCACCGCCGGGCCCGCGCCGCCCTCCGCGGACAGCGCGAGCGCGGTCTCCAGCGCGCCCGGCGTGGTGGCCAGGTAGCCCTCGTAGAGCGAGAGCCCGAGCCACTTGGACATCACCCAGCCGGACGCCGCGCACGCCGCCATGAGCAGCACGATGTAGGCGAGCGTGGCCGGCAGCAGTCGGCTGAACTGCCGCAGCGCCGGCACGGAGAGCCCGCCGCCGCACATCCAGCCGAGGCAGAGGAACGCCCCGACCATGAGCGGCTGCGGCGGGATGATCTGGAACGGGGTGAGCGAACCGAGGAGCGCGGTGAGCAGCATCGGGCCGAACACGCTTGAGTTGGGCAGGCGCAACAGCTTGCCCAGCGGCTGGCCCACCAGCACGATCGCCGGCACGAGCAGCCACATCCACCAGTACGGGTCCGTTTCCTCCGGGGCGTGCGTCTGCGGTGCGCTGAGCAGCCCCGCCACCAGCGGCAGGGTCATAGAGACCACGAGCAGGCGGAGGTACTGCGTGAGGGTCACGTAGCGCACGTCGGCCCCGACGTCCTTTGCAATCGCGGGCATTAACGACGCCCCACCCGCCAGCAATGACAGCACACCGGTCTCCCGCGACACACCGTGGTTGGCCAGCACGAAACCGCCGACGAACGCCAGCACGATCACGAACGCGGCGGCGGCGACGCCGGGAAGGAGAAACGGCAGCAGCTCCCTCGGCGGGATGCCCACCAGCGGCAACGCCGCCATCACGCCGACTGCACCGCGGGCGAGCCGGAACACGCGGTCATCCAGCGGCAGGTCGCTGCCGGTGATCAGCGCCGCGGCGCCGGAGGCGATGATGGCGCCGAGGATCCAGGCTGCGGGCACATGGAGCGCGGAGAGCACCCAGCCCAGCAACACCGAAGCCGGGGCCACAACCATCCAACGCTGCATAGGACCTCATAGTAGCGTTTACTGCCATGGGCACACTTCTCCTGCTCGCGGTGGCGTCGGCGGCGAGCGTGCTGGCCACCAACAAGGTCGCGGCGGTGACCGGCACCGCCTCCGCCGCGGCGACGCTGGTGCGCAAGGTTGGCGTCCCGCGGGTGACCTGGGGGTACGCGGTGGCGGCGGGGTGTGCGTCGGCAGGCGGGGCCCTGGCGGTCGCCCTGATCAGCGACTCCGTCATCCGCCCCGCAATCATCGTCCTGCTGCTGGCCGTGGGCGTCTTCATCACGCTGAAGCCCGAGTTCGGGGCGGAGGGGAACCGGCTGATCACCCGGCGGCGCGCGCTCATCGGGCTGGCCATCGCGGCCCCGGCACCGGCATGTTCCTCATTATGGGGTTCACGGCCGTGTTCACCCAGTCGTTCCTGCAGTCCGCCGCGATGGCGAAGGTGATCAACACCGCGACGAACACCGGGGCACTCGTGGTGTTCATCGCGGGCGGCTTTGTTGAGTGGAAGTTAGCGCTCGTGCTTGCTGCGGCGAACGTGGTGGGCGCCCAATTGGGGGGCAAGGACCGTATTGAGCGGCGGTTCAAAACTCGTGCGTATCGCGCTTTTGGTGCTCGTTGTGGTGCTCTGCCTGCGCCTCGGGTGGCAGGAACTGCTGACACGCTCCTAGGGATATGCCAGAATATTGACGTATGGCACACATTGATCGTGACGCAAAAGGAGACGGTTCCGCCAAGAAGCTCACCACCGAGGAGCGGATCTACGCATCCGTGCTCCGCATCGCGCAGCGCGAGGGGTTTAGCGCAACCTCCATCGACGCGGTCGTCGCCGATTCCGGTGTGGCCAAAACGACCATCTACCGTCGCTACGCGGACCGCAAAGAGATGCTGGTCGACGCGCTGGACAACATCGCCATCTCCATCCCCAACATCGTGGACTACTACTCCGAGGATGACGCGCTGACCAAGGAGGCGTTCCGCGAGTACATCACGGAGCTCGGTTCCTTCATCGAGGACAATGTGGGCACCCGCGTCTTCGGCTCGCTCATCGCCTCTGCCGACCCGCTCGTGGTCGCGTGGCGCGAGCGCTTCGAAGAGGCGTTCTACGACAGGTTCATCGAGGACATCGAGGACGCCCAGACGAAGGGCACCCTGCGCCCCGAGGCCGACCCGGGCGTCGTCGGCGCAATGGTCGTCGGTGCTGTGATTCTGCGCTCCACTTTTAACGTGGGCAGCGCGAAGCTGCAGGCCAAGCGCATCACCGAGGTGTTGTGGCCGGTGATTGGCGTTAGCTGAGGGTGAGTGTGCCGTCGATAAGCCTGAGCACCGCGAACGCGGCGCCGACGACAACGATGGCGACGACAACCCACTCGAACGCATTGAACAGGCGCTCCTTGTTGTGCACGCGCGTCCACACGTACGGCACGATGCACGGCAGGACCGCGAGCGCGCCCAGCAGCACGTAGACCGGGTCCGCGGCGTAGACGAGCCACAGCGAGTAGACGAACCCGACCACGCCGATGATGAGGCTGCGGCGGTCGTCCGCGCGGGTGGTGGCCGGCCCGGAGTCGTCGAAACGCTCGCCCGCGTGCGGGTGGCTCAGGCCCTTGCCGCGCGAGGCCAGCAGGATCAGGTACAGCGAGGAGAAGATGTAGGGCAGCAGGTACATGATGGTGGCCAGCTGCACCATCGCGTTGTAGGAGGCCTCGTTGGAAAAGAAGATGATGACAAAGAGCTGGATCACTACCGTGGAGATGAGCTGCGCGCGGAACGGGGAGCCCTCGTTGTTCGTTTTGCCCAGGGCCTTGGGCAGCAGGCCGTCGTTGGCCATGAGCACGATCGGCTCCGCGCACAGCATCTGCCACGACACGTAGGCGCCGAGCACCGACAGACACAGGCCGATGGAGATGAACACGCCGCCCCACGGACCGACGACCGCCTCGAGGACCGCGCCCATCGAGTTTTCCGGCAGCGCCGCCAGCTCCGGCTGGGTGAGCACGCCGTAGGACAGCGTCGACACCGCGACCAGCAGCAGGAGGACGGAGAGGAAGCCGATGATGGTGGCGCGGCCGACGTCCGTGCGCGTGCGCGCCTGCTTGGAGTACACCGAGGCGCCCTCGATACCGATGAACACCCACACCGTGTACAGCATGATGCCCTGCAGCTGCTGGGAAAACGGGATCGAAGAACTTTCGCCCCAAAAGTCCAACGTGAATTTGTCCCAGGAAAAGCCGAGGAAGGCGACGAGGACCACGAAGCACAAAATCGGCACCAGCTTGGCCACCGTGGTGATCACGTTCATCACCGCGGCCTGCTTCACCCCGCGCGTGAGCATGGCAAAGATCGTCCAGGTCAGGACGGTCACCGCGCCGGCGAGCACCCAGTCGTTTTTAAACGCGGGCACGTAGTAGCCGATGGTGGAGAAGAACAGGGTGGCGTAGCCCACCTGCGCCATCACGGAGCCCAGCCAGTACCCTAACCCGCTGGTAAAGCCGATGAAGTCGCCCAGGCCCGCGCGCACGTAGGAGTACACGCCGGAGTCCAGGTGCGGCTTGCGACGCGCCAAAATCTGGAACACAAACGCGACAGAGAGCATGCCCACGCCGGCGATCACCCAGCCGATCAGCATCGCCCCGGGGCTGGCCACCGAGCCGATGTTTTGCGGCAGGGCGAAGATGCCGGAGCCGATGGTGGAGCCGATGATCAGGGAGACCAAAGTCCACATAGTTACAGTGTGGGCGCGGGTAGTCATGGCGAATAAGTTACCCGGCGAGCCCCCAAATCTGTTAGTTTTGGTGCTTTTTTGTGCGCGCAGTCGGCGTCGCGCTCCACGGGTCCTCCGGCCACGGGTGCTTGGGGTAGCGGCCGCGCATCTCCTTGCGCACGTCCTGGTACGGGCCGTCCCAGAAGCTGCGGAGGTCGTCGGTGACGGCCAGCTCGCGCCCGGCCGGCGACAGCAGATGGAAGAGAAGTTTGCGCCCCGCGATCACCGGCGAGTCCGCCAGCCCGAACGCCAGCTGCAGCTTCACCCGCACGAGCGGTCGCCCCGTGGAGTAATCAATCCTGCCGATCGGCAGCCGCTCCGGCGCGAGCTCGTCCAGCTTCGCGGCCTCGGGCCACGGCAGCTGCCGCATGAGTGCGTTGCGCATATTGAGCTCGCTTATCGACGCCCCACCCGCCAGCTCGCCAACCTCCACCGAATAGTCGCCACGCGACACATCGGGCCACGGACTGCCAAGCGTCTCGTGCAGGAAGTCCAGCCGCTGCTTGAGCTTCTGCGCCGCGTCGTCGAGTTGGAGATCCTCCAGGGAGATCCCTTCGAGCGCCCCCTGCGCCTCTTCCGGCGACAGTTTCACGGGCGTCGACGACAGCTCGATCGCGCCGACCGCCCGAACCTTCCGCCCACGGACCTTCCCGTTGTGCAAGGTTGCTCGGATGGTCTCCTCGACGCGCGCTTCCGGCAGGTGATACGGCGCGGCCTCGCGGATGATGGCGCCGCGGGACGTCCTCTGCACCTCGGCGGCGGCGATCCACTCTTCTTTTCCCGCAAAAGTTGCGCGGGTGCCGCTGGCCAGCAGGTATTCGTCGCCGACCCGCTTCGCCACCCACTGCGGGAACGCAGTCGCAATCACGTCGCCGTCGGGGACCTTTGAGGTTTTCGGCACGAGCCGGCCGAGCCGCTTCGTGTCCATGTCGCCGAGCCTGGCGACGCACTCCGCCGCCCCCGACCCGTACTCCAGCAGCGCCGCCCCGAGCCGGGGGTCCAGCGGCAGGCCCACAAGTTTTCGGCCAAAAGTGGTGATGGCGTTGTCGGCGTCGAGGGCTCCGAGTTGGCGGAGGGTGGCGTGGGCGTCGGCAAGCGACTGCTCCGGCGGCTGATCGAGCAACGGCAGGTCGGGCGAGCCCCACGCCGCGATGGCGAGCGCGGCGCCGGTGAGGTCGCTGGTGGCAATTTCCGGCGAAATGTCGGCCGCGAACTTCTGGAAGTCCTCGCGGGAAAATGCTCGAATGACGTGCCCCGGCCCGAGCCTGCCCGCGCGACCCGCCCGCTGCTCCGCACTCGTGACGGCCTCCGAGACCGTGACCAGGCCCGTCATGCCGCGGTTGTCGCGCTTGGGCACGCGCGACAGGCCCGCGTCGACGACCCGGCGCACGCCCGGCACTGTGATCGAGGACTCCGCAATACTCGTCGCGACGACGACTTGGGAGCTTCCGTTCAGCGCCTCGTCCTGCTCGGCGGAGGAAAGCCGCCCGTGCAGGGGTTTTGCGTCCTCACACGCGCCGCACACCAGGTCCACCTCGCGCGCGCCGGGGACGAACACGAGGGTGCGCGTCGCGCTGGCCTGCGCCAACTGTGCGACGTGCCGGTAGAAGTCACGCGTGCCCTGGATACGCTCCGGGTGCGGCGCGTACTCGATGTCCAGCGGGTGGGTCACCGCTTCCGTGGACATGACGCGCGCGCCCATGTGCTGGGCGAACGTGCCAGCGTCGAGGGTGGCGGACATGGCGGCGAGGTAGAGATCGTCGCGAAGCACGGCGACCTCCATGCACATGGCCAGCACCAGGTCGGTGTCCAGCTGGCGCTCGTGGACCTCGTCGAGGATGACTGCATTGACTCCCTCAAGCCCCGGATCCTTGAGCAGGCGGTTGAGGAGTACGCCCGGGGTGACGAACTCGACGAGGCTGCCGTCGGCGTGCTCGCCGCGGATGGAGTAGCCAACTTTTTGGCCCAAAGCTGAACCGTCCAGGTGCGCCAGCCTTCTCGCCGCCGACCGCACCGCGACTCGCCTCGGCGCGGTGACGATGGTCTTGCCAACCTTGTTTGCAATCGCCGGCGGCAGCAGCGTCGTCTTACCCGTTCCGGGCGGGGCCTGTACGACGAGCGGGCCGGAATCGGGCAGCTGGTCCAGGGAATCCGCTACTGGCAGACCCTTTCCGATTTTCGCAAGGTCAAACATGAGTTTCCAGGGTAGCGTGAGGGGCATGAGACGTCTCTTCGCAGCGATCGTCCCACCGGCCGAGGTCACGGAGCACCTCATCACTGCCCTGCGCCCGATCCGGGAGTTCTCCGGCACGGAGGTGCGCTGGACGGACCCGGACAACTGGCACATCACGTGCGCGTTTTACGGCAGCCAGCCGAACGACGCCGCCGCGGTGAGCGACCACCTTTCGCAGGCGACGGCGTTTACCCGCCCGCTGCGCCTGCACCTGCGCGGCGCCGGCTGCTTCGACCGCCGCACGCTGTGGATCGGCGTCGGCGGGGACAAGGCGCCGCTCAAGGACCTCATGGCGGACTGCCAGCTCGACCCGGAACAGTGGCGGCGTCAGCGCGCCCACCTGTCCGTCGCCCGCAGGGGGACGAGGACGCGGGACATGCTGCTTCTCGACGACCACGCCCACGCCCTCTCCATCTACTCCGGCCCCGACTTCACCGTCGACGAGGTGCTCCTCATGGAGTCGCACCGCGGGCAAGGTCGAAGCGGCGGCCCGAAGTACGAGGTCGTGGACCGGTTCTACCTGCGGTAGGAGAAGATGAGCATCTCTGTGTCGTCCGGCTTGCCGCGGTAGCGGCCGTCGTCGCCCGGGAAGTTGTTGTCCAGGGCGGTGAGGTAGCGGCCGTCCTTGAGCTGGACGATGGTTTCCACGCTGACCAGCGGGAAGGAGAAGGGGTCGCCGACGCCGTACGCTCGGGCGTCGGACACCATGCCGATCTTGCCCGGGTTCGCAATGTTGAGCAGGTCCACCATCAGGTCCTTCTCCAGGGTGCTGCCCGGCTCCGCATCCTTGAAGCCCTTGACCTCGAAGACCTTCTTCAGTGCTGCGTCGGAGCCCAGGTTGTCGTCACGCTCGAGGACGAGGAGGCGGCCGTCCTCGGTGAGGAAGGCGTCGCCTAGGTTCGCGTCCTCGGTCTCGGCGACGTAGTTCCAGGTCTTGCCGGTGTACTTGCCTTCCTCGGTGTCGAACTGGGAGACGACGCGGACGTGCTTGTCGGTGGCGTCGTCAAGATAGCCCTCGAAGATGGGGTAGAGGTAGCGCCCGTCGGTGGCCATGGACTCGAAACCCTTGGAGTTACGCAGGTTGGGGGTTTCCCCGTCCTTCAAGGCCGGGTTGGACGGGCTGGTGACGCCGGGGTAGGGGAACGGGGCGTCGAGAAGCGTGCCGTCCTTGTCAAGGTGCAGGATGTACGGGCCGAACTCTTCGCCGACCCAGAAGGTGCCGTCCTCGGCCTGGACGAAGGATTCGGGGTCGAAATCCGCGCCGGTGAGGAGGCGGTCCTCCGTGTCGTTGTTGACGATCTCCCACGGGATCTTGTGGTTCGGGTCCTTCATCCCGGCGAAGTCGAGCACCTCGACGCCGCCGACGCCCTGCGGGTCCTTGGCGGTTTCCGCGGTCTCCCAATTTGGCCTGACGTGGTAGATGCGCAGCAGGAAGTCGGAGGAGTTGTCCTTGGCGCCGAAGCCGTTATCAGGCAGGGCGTAGAAAGAACCGTCGCCGATCTCGATCATGCCGGAGAAGCCGGGGATGACCTGGCCCTTGAATGGGTGGGTCTGGCCGTTGCCGTCGAACGCGTCCTTACCGGAGTCCGGACCCGGCGCCTGGTAGAGGGCGTCGAGCTTCGCGCGGGCTTCCAGGGTCGGGCCGGTGGTGGTCTCGGTGGTCTCGGTGTTCTGGGTGGCGATCGCGCTGATCGCGCCGCCGACGAGTCCGCCGGCCACGAACACGCCGGCGATGGCGGCGATGACCTGTTCGAGCGTGGCGTCCTTGACCATCTGGTTGAGGGGTGCGGGGAGTTGCATGTGGTGCTACCTCGTTTTCGTTGCATGGTGGGTCGTGCCCAGCGAAGTTTAGGGCGCGTATCCACTTCGCGCTCGGTGAAAAGGACTAGCTCGGGAAAATCATTCCGTACTCCCGCTCGAGCGCCGCGATCCGCGCGTTGGCCTTCTCCTCGTCGTGGTCGCGGTCGAGCTCGTCCAGGATCGCGTGGCCCTTCGCGGCGAACTCGGCGGCGCGCGCCCGATTCCTTCGCACGCTGTCCAGGCTGGACCTCCATCGCGGGTGCGTCGGCACGGCTTCCTGGTTGAGGAGCCCCTCGGACTCGGCGAACTCGTACGTCCCGTCGGCGAACAGCCAGACCACCTCACCGGTCGCCCGGTCGACCAGGTACGTGGCCCGCTTATCGGTTTTCAGGTTGTGATGGTGCTGGCAGAGCGCGAAGAGGTTGTCCGGCGTCGTCGTGCCACCCCGGTCGAAGGGGATGCGGTGGTCCAGTTGACAGTCCGCCGCCGACCGGTGGCACCCCGGGAAAATACATGTGCCGTCGCGCGCCACGACGTAGCTGCGCATCTCCGCGGTCGGCGTGTAGCTCTCGGTACTTTTCCGCGAAATCTCGTCCAGGTCCACCTCGCGCGCACCGGCCCGTGCGATCCACTCGTCCAGCGCCGCCGTCGCCTCCGGCCCCGTCCACCCGCTCCCGGGCAGCTGCACCGGGTCGCCCGCCGCGCGCCCCTTCGGCGCGTAGACGTGGAGCACCGGGCTTACCGACGCCACCACCTCCCCCGTCAACAGCCGCACCACCGTCTCGGCCAACGTCAGCTTCTGCTCGCGCGCCACACGGAGAATGCTCTTCTTGCACTGGGCCGCGGTCACCTCGTCCGTGTTGAGCTGGACCACGGACTGCGACACCCCGCCCAAGACGAAGTCTGCGAACGTGACTGATGGCCCCGCAGCGGCTCGCTCTCGGCGGCGCTTCGGGTCGTAGGCGCGCTCCGGGTCGATCTGGCGGATGAGCTCGCGGATGCGTCTGGTGACGGTGTGTCTCCGGGGCATGTGCTGATCGGTTTTGGAGGGCGTGAAGAGGGCGGCCAAGGTGTCGTCGATAAGCGCGAAAGCCTCAGGGTCGACCTCCTCCCCGAGCTCGGCGAGCACCCGCTCGATGGCGGTGAGGTGCGACATGTCGAGCAGCTTCGTGCGGCAGTGGATCTCCTGGAGCTGGGGGAGGTGCCGCAGTGTGGCGTAGGCGAAGATGCCGTGTTCGACGAAGCCCTTGGACCACCCGGTGGCCTGCTGGATCTGGGTGACGCGCAGGTCGAAGTCCTCGATGTCGCCGTCGATGTACGGGGCGAAGACGGCGAAGTGGGCCTCGCGGGTGGCCTGGGCGGCGGAACTGAGTGGGTCGTCTGGTCGTTGGGTGCGGAAGTAGGTCGGTGGCGATGCGGTTGCGGTGGTCATGGTGTCCCCCCATCGAAGTGAAGTTTCCATCATGCTACCGAACGCACATACGACGCGCAAGGGTTACAGTGCGTCGACTCTGGCTACCAGGCAATATAGTGTTCGAATGTACGAAATTTAGATGTTGCGTTTGACGGTTGCGGGCACGCCCGCCACGAGGGAGTCCACGGTGATGGGCTGGCAGCCGGGACCGAACAGGGTGCGCGCCCCGATGTCCAGGATGGTGCAGTTGAAGTTCATGTAGCAGTCCGGTCCGAAGTGCGTGTTCGTGCCGTACTCCAGGTGGATCGCGGCCCACACGCTGGGGATTTCGCCGTTAGGGAACAATTCGGCCAAAAGTTCGCGGGCGCGCTTTGGGTCGGTATTGCTCGGAGCATTAAAGTCGCGGACCAGCGCCCAACCTGGCCCGTGGTCGGCCATCGCATGATCCTTCTTGCCACGTGGATCGCGGCCTGGATGATGTTCAGTGGGCGCAATCGGTCTTGTTAGGCTGATCACATGGGAAAGCAGCGAGTTGCAGTAGTTACTGGCGGTTCCGCGGGTATTGGTGCGGCGGCGGCCCGCGCGCTGGCGAAGGACGGGTGGCGCGTGGTCGTCGCGGCGCGTCGGCTGGACCGGTGCCGAGCGGTCGCCGAGGGGATCGGCGGGGTGGCGGCGGAGTTGGATGTGACGGATCAGGGGAGCGTCGATAGGCTTGCGGCCCAGTTGGAACGCGTTGACCTGGTAGTCAACAACGCGGGCGGCGCGAAGCAGCTGGACTATCTCAGGGACGCGAGCGATGCGGACTGGGAATGGATGTTTGCCACCAACGTGATGGGCACGATGCGTGTCACCCGCGCGCTGTATCCGCAACTCAGGGAGTCTGAGGGGCTGGTGATCAACATCGGGTCGGTCGCGGGCACGGACGCCTACAAGGGCGGCGCCGGCTATAACGCGGCGAAGTACGGCCTGCGCGGCACCACTCGCGCGTTCCGGCGCGAGGAGACCGACCAGCGCATCCGCGTGACCGAGATCGACCCCGGCCGGGTGAAGACGGACTTTTCACTCAATCGATTCGCCGGTGACCAGGAGAAAGCCGACGCGGTGTACGAGGGCAAACTCAATCTGTCCGCCGAGGATGTCGCGGAGGCGATCCGCTGGGTGGCCAGCTTGCCGCCGCACGTGAACATCGACAGTCTCAACATCATGCCGGTGGATCAGGCCGAGCGCTGACCTCGGCTAGAATGAGTGCATGATCTTGACTACGACTCCGACCGTTGAAGGTCGCACCATCAGTGAATACATGCGCGTGATTGGCGGCGAGACCGTCATTGGCATCAACCTCTACCGCAGCATGAGCGCCGGCTACAACCGCCCCGTGGAGATCGCGCAGGCCCGTGACGCCGCGCTCAACGAGCTGTGGAAGCGCGGCGAGGAGCTCGGCGCCGACGGCGTCATCTCCGTGGCCATCGACTACGAGCCGCTCGGCCCGGACGGCGGCGCCATGCTCGTCTCCGCGACCGGCACCGCGGTGAAGCTTGCCTAGTATGGACGTTTCCATCTCCGGCGACTCGATCCGCCTCGGCCAGTTCCTCAAGCTGGCCAACCTCGTCGAGTCCGGCGGCCACGCCAAGGAGGCTATCGCTGCGGGCGACGTCGCCGTCAACGGGGAGGTGGTGACGTCGAGAAGCCATTTGCTTTACGACGCCGACGTGGTCTCCCTCGACTCCACCACCGCCACCGTCGTCTGCGGCGGGGAGGAAGACGACTACTTCGACGAACGCACCGCCAACGACGACTTCGACCCGGAGAAGTGGCGCAACCTCCCCTAACCCGAACCTGCAAAGGAGCCTTGCATGCCCGCTTTCAGCGCGGAACCCGGTATGCCGTACTGGCAGGACCTGCTCACGCCTGACGTGCAGAAATCCACCTACTTTTACTCCAAACTCCTCGGCTGGGAGACCTCCGGCGAGGACTACCTGGTGGCCAAGAAGGAGGGGCTACCAGTCGCGGGCATTGTGCCGGGCGAGAGACCGGCGTGGGTGACCTATTTCCTGGGCGGGGCCCCGGTGGAAAAGTTTGGCGGAAAAGTTGTGGCGTCCTCCGAGGTCTCCCTGGGCCGGATGCAGGTGTGCCAGGACCCGGCGGGCGGTCTGTTCGGTCTGATCGACCCGGCCGGTGAGGAGCAGTTCGTCGCGGCCGGCGAGCCGGGTGTGCCGGTCTGGTACGAGTACAGCGCCCCGGATCTCGCGGCGATCGACTTCTACGGCGACCTGTTTGACTGGGAGATCAAGGAGTCGGACGGCTACTACCTGGCGCTCGCGGAGGGCGCGCCGTTTCTGGGCATGCGCGTGCAGGAGCAGCACGCGGGCTGGCAGAGCTTCTTCGGCGTGGCGAACATTTCGCAGGCGCGCCAGGAGGTCGGCATGCTGGGCGGGGAGGTGCTCGCCGGTCCTGGCGACAGCCCGTTCGGGCCGATGTTGGCTATGCGCGACTCCGCCGGCGCCGCCTCCTTCCTCGTCGAGGCCCCCGAGCCCGCCCCGGAGGACTTCAGCGAGGCCGACTCGGTCCTAGAGCTCTAGTGCTCTCAAGAACTCCGCGAGGTCCCGGACGCGCCGCCGGGCCTCAGCCGGTGTCTGGATGTAGTGCGTGGAGTGGTACTCGTGGGCGTCGGAAATCCTTGCCCCGAGCTCGTCCTTCGTCCCCACCTGGATAAACGTGGGCACCCCCAGGTCCGCAACTTTTGTGGGAAAAGTGAGGGCTAGGGCATCGACGTCGCGCGGCAGGCGCTCGCTGCCCGTGGAAAACGCCCACACCGCGACCGTTTCCGCGCCCTGCTCGCGGGCGAATGCCACCGCATCGTCAGGCCTGTCCGACACCAGCACGGTGGCTCCCGACAGCTGCGCCACCGCCGCCGCCTCCGGCCGGAACCAGTGCTCCATCGCGCTGTCCGGCCCGTCCCACAGCGCGATCACCCAGGTCGCGGCGTCGTCGCCGTACAGCTCGCCGAGCGGGCAGCTTCTCGACGCCACCTCGCCCGTATACGCAACGCCCGGCATCGTATGGTCTACCGCGGACCCCAGCATGAGCATGGCTGCGTGCGTGATCCTGTCCGGCAGCAGCGCCAGGTACTGGGGCGAGTCCGGGTCGTACGTCGCCTCGATGTAGGAGACGAGCTGCTCCAACTGCAGCGCGTCCGGCAGCGGGCGGTCCACGCCGCCGACGTTGAAGTCCGGGTCGCCCTGGACGTTTTCCGGGTACTCGTCTACCAAATCTTCACCCTGTCCTCGGGGGCGATCCACATGGCGGAGCCCTCCTCGACGTCGAAGGCCTGGTACAGCTCGTCGATATTTGCGGCGATCACGTTGCAGCGGAACTCGTTCGGGGCGTGCGGGTCGATGGCCAGCAGCTGCGCAGCCATCTCCGGGCGGGTCTTGGAACGCCACACGCGCGCCCACGCCTTGAACAGCGCCTCGAAGTCGGGGTTCTGCTCGTAGTTGCGGTACGCCACGACGGCGATGCCGAGCCCGCCGAGGTCACCAATGTTCTCGCCGAGGGTGAACTCGCCGTTGACGCCCTGGGAGCCCTCGTCGAGCACGGACGGTACGAGGCCGTTGAACTGCTCGACCAGCTTGGCGGTCAGGGTCTCGAAGGCCTCGCGGTCCTCGTCGGTCCACCAGGAGTTGAGATTGCCCGCGCCGTCGTAACGCGAGCCCTGGTCATCAAAGCCGTGGCCGATCTCGTGGCCGATTACCGCGCCGATCGCACCGAAGTTCTCGGCCGCGCTGGCGTCCGGGTCGAAGAAGGGCGGCTGCAGGATCGCGGCCGGGAAGGTGATGTCATTGACCACCGGGTTGTAGAAGGCGTTGACGGTCTGCGGGGTGGTGACCCACTCGTTGCGGTCCGCCGGCTTGCCAATCTTGCCCAGCTGGTAGTCGTGCTCGAAGGCGGAGCCGCGGCGCACGTTGGCCACCAGGGCGGCGCCGCTGGTGGAGAACTCGAGCCCGTCGAAGTTGCGCCAGTTGTCGGGGTAGCCGATCTTGGCGGTGAACTGGTCCAGCTTTTCCAGTGCGCGCTCGCGGGTGCCGTCCGTCATCCAGTCCAGCGCCGAAATCCGCTCGCGGTACGCGGCGACCAGGTAGTCCACCAGCTTGAGCATGTGCTCCTTGCTGGAGGGCGGGAAGTGCTTCTCCACGTAGCGTTGCCCAATCTCCTCGCCCACGAGGGACTCGGCCAGGCCGACGGCGCGCTTCCAGCGGTCCCGCTGCTCGGTCGCGCCGGAGAGCGTGGTGCCGTAGAACTCGAAGTTCGCGGCGCCGATCTCCTCAGTGAGGAGGCCAGCACGGGTGCGCAGGATGTTCCAGACGGCCCACAGCTGCCAATCGGCGAGCGTCTCCGGGCGCAGCATGCCCTCGAGGTCCTCGGTGTAGGACGGCATCATGTTGATCACGGTGCCGTCGGGAAGCCCGGAGGCGCGCAGCAGCGCCTGCACGTGGGCGGGCAGCGCGTCGAGCGTGGTCGGGTTGTAGGTGGCCATGGCGTCGCGGGAGCGCACCACGTCCCAGTGGCTGCCCGCCAGCTGTGTCTCCAGGTTGAGGATGCGCTCGGCCGCCAGCGCCGGCGTCAGGCCGAGCAGGTACTTCGGGTCCAGCACGCCGAGCATGCGCGCCACGTGCTCCTTGTATGCGGCGAGCGTTTCGGCGTGTTCCTCTGAGCGGTAGTAGGCCTCATCGGGCAGTCCCAGGCCGGACTGGATGAGGTACGGCACGGAGTCCTCGCCCTGCGAGTCCTTCGCTACCCAGTAGGTCAGCGGGCCGCCGACGCCGCTGCGCTCGAGGGCGCCGAGCGCAGCGACGAACTCCTCGACGGTGGTCACGGACAGTGCGTCCAGGTCCTCCTGGAGCGGGGCCGTGCCAGCGGCGTTGATGGCGTCGGTGTCCATGAAGGAGGTGTACAGGTCGCCCCCGCGGCCCGCGCCCTCCTGCAGCAGCGCGTGGACGTCCTCCTCCGACTTGTCGCGCAGCGCGTAGAAGGATCCGTCGATGCCGCGGTCGGCGGGGATCTCGTGCTCGCGCACCCAGTCCCCGTTGACTAGCTCAAATAGGTCATGCATGCCCCCACTGTAACGGGTTTAGGCGTGCGAGATGATCCAGTTCGACGCTTCCTGTTGGTCCGCCAGCGTGTACTGGCCGTGGGCGCCCATGCCGGTGAACACGCCCAGCGCGCCGATGCCCAGGTTGCTCAGCAGGACGTTGAACTTTTTCAGCGGAAGTTTGCCGGCGCGCAGGTCGGTGGCCAGTGCGGGCTCGACAAGCGGGCGGTACTGGGCGTCAGTGGAGCAGACGATGTCGCGCGGGTTGCAGATCTCCAGGACCCGCTCGCCGAGCTCGCCGTAGCCGCCCTTGAGCTCGCCGAGCGCGCCGCGGGACTCGGGGGCCGTGATGCGGGAGAGGACCGCGCCGTTGCCGCCCTGGTACGGGTTGGCAAACAAGGCGGCGGAGTCGACCCGGTCCGGGGTAATTGGGCCGTTGCCGTGGGCGATGTCTCGCAGGAGGCGCGACGCAATGTCCGCGCCGAGCGAGTAGCCGGTGAAGCTGAAGGTGGCGCCCGGGCAGGAGGCGGAGAGGCGCTTCACGGTGCGCACCGTCTCGTTGTACCCGTCCGCGGAGGATGCGTAGTAGTTGTTCGCCGCAAACGGGGTGGCGCTGTAGGACACCCACAGCGGCTGGACGCTCCCGCCCGTCCCCAGCTGGGTGAAGATGCCGGTGAGGAACACGTTGCCGCCGTGCGGCACCGCGTTGGGGATGCCGGGGGCGGTGTTGGCACCGCCCGGGATGGCAATGAGGTACTGGTCGGTGCAGCCCTGCTGCTCCACCAGCTGGCCAGCGTTGTCGGACGGCTGGATGGGCGCGGGGACCGCCTGCTCATCGGCCGCGGCGGCGGTCGGCGCCAGGGCGATGAGGGCAGCGGCAACTGCGGCAGCGAGACGGGAACGGCGCATTCGTCTTACTCTTCCGGGTCACGGATCTTCATCGGGCCCGGAGTCCACCAGCCCGATCGGACGACCTCATCGTAATCTATCTGCGCGTTGTTTGGGATGTCACCGACGGAGTTCGTCCTGCGCTCGTACTTCGCGGCGGAACCCCAGTCGCGCTGCCAGTCGTTGCGCAGGTAGCCGGGGATCTCGTAGGAGTAGTTCACGGCCTCCGCGGTGGACAGCGCGCCGCCGCCCAAGAAGTCCATGAAGCCGGACAGCTGCTGCTTGCCCGGGGCGTCCGGCATGATGCGGTACTCCGGGATCTCGGTCACGCCGGCGTAGTGGCTGAACGTGCGCTGGCACGGGTACTGGAAGGCGACGGACCAGTCGAGCAGGCCGGGGGTGTTTGCGTCGAAGCGCTCGTTGAGCGGGGACAGGTGCGGGTTGCGCAGTGGGGTGATGGCCAGCCAGTCCTCCTCGGCCAGCGAGGCGTCCTCGGCCACCAGGCGCGCCACGTCCGCGTCCTCCGGCAGGTCCGCCAGCGGCAGGCGCAGGTTGCGCCACAGCGGGGTCGGGCCCTGGTCCAGCATCTCCTTCTCGCCCAGCTTGGTGATGCTGCCGTCGTCGGCGCGCTTGCCGTACTCCAGGACCAGCTCGGTGCCCTCCTGCTCGACGCCGTTGATGTCGTGGTGCTTGATGCGGCCGGCGACGGAGGTGACGAGGAGCGGGGAATCGTCGTGAAGCTCCGGCAGCTCGTACCAGGAGGTCTTGATCTTGGCGGATGCCTTCGGCTCGTCCTCGAAGGTGCCCAGCACCGGCACGCGCGTGTAGTCCAGGTTGAACGGCAGGCGGACGGTGGAGCCGTTGATGCCGCGCATGGACTTCGGGCGGTTGCCCTGCGTGTGCGTCGTGGTGGTGGATTGCGCCTCCTCGGTCAGGTCCTTGGCGTCCGGCGCGTCCTCCTCCGTCTCCGTGCCGTCGGTGCCAGCGCTTGTCGACGACGCGTCCTTCTCCACCGCCGACGCCTCCGAGCGCGATTCCTGCTGCGTATCGGAGGAGTTCGCGTTCTCGCTGACGATGAAGGCCGGCACGCCGTCGGGCGTGAACCCGCGGTTCTCGTCGCCGGAGTCGAGCGACTTGCCCAGCGGGACGCCGTCGGCCGGGGTGAGGAAGGAATCGTTGGTGTCGTCCTCCAGCAGTACATCGTTTGCAAGCGCGCAGGTGTCGCCGGCGAACGACTTCACGTTGCCCATGCCCACCGAGTACGCGGGGGCCTGGGACGCGAACGCCTTAGCAAAGGTGAGGCAGGAGAAGGCGACCATCGCCACCGCCATCACGGCGATGGGGGCGGCCATGATGCCGGTCCAGGCTCCGCCGACGCGCTTCTCGGTCTGGTCCTTGCGGAAGGACTGGACCACACCCACCAGGGCGACGAGTAGGGCGAGGATGAGCACGACCTTGTTCGCCTCGACCGCCTTGAACTGGACGGTCTTATCCCACCACGGGACGCCGAAGGAGGAGACGTACCACCAGGCGTTCCAGCCGGCGAGGGTGAGCGCCATGAGGAACAGGACCGCGGCGATGGCGAAGGTGCGGTTGCGCTTGGACTGCAGCGCGATGTGGGAAAGTACCACGGCGCCGAGCGCGGCAACCGCGCCGCCCAGGCCCGCGTAGATGCCAAAGTGGTGGGTCCACTTCGTCGGCGTGAACATGAGGAAGAACGTGGACAGGCCCACGATCAGCAGCATCCGCAGCGTCACGTCCTTGGCCACCCCGGGCACCTTGCCAAAGCGGGCGACCGCCCAGGAGATAAGGATGAGGCAGAAGAAGAACACGAACATGGGGAAGCGGCGCGACATCGCGCCGTCCACGGACTGCTGGAAGAGCGTGCCGTAGCGGACCCACTCGGAGAACCACTCGAGGGCCGGGCCGACCTGGCTGCGCACCGACGTGGACTCGAGCACGGTGGCCAGCGTCTGGTCTTTGAAGATAGGCACGAACACCGCCAGGCCGGCACCCAGGAACACGGCCACGTAGGCCAGGCCGGGGGCGATGTGGCGGCGCCGGTTCATGATGCGGAACACGGCCGGCAGGCTGACCAGGAAGATGCCCACGGCGGCGAGGCCGGTCGGGCCACAGGCCAGGGTGATCGCCGCGGTCACCGTGCCCCACGCGGCGGGGGCGAGCCGGCCGGAGGCGATGGAGCGCTCGAACATGGCCCAGGTGGCAATCACGCCGAGCGCGATGATCGGCTCCGGGCGCAGCCCGTTGTTGTACGGCAGCCAGAACGCCAGGAAGACGAAGGCGGCGGTCCAGTGGGCCACCTTGCGGTCTGCCACCACCGAGCCGAGGCGAGGGAGGATCTCGCGCGAGAGGATCCACCAGGTGAGGACCGCGGCGAGCAGCGTGGGCAGGCGCATCCACATGGACGCGGTGGTCACCTTGGACAGCAGGGCGAGGACGTCGTAGAACGGGGAGCCGAACGGGGCCTCGGGCACGCCGTACCAGCGGTAGTAGTTCGCCATGTAGTCCGAGTCGTTGGACACGCGGGCCATGGTGAGCAGGAAGCCGTCGTCGGAGGTGTTCGCGCCGAAGACGTGCCAGAACGCGAGGATGGCGAGCACGACGGCGTCGAGAAGCGTGAAGGTGCGCCAGCGGGGGCCGAAGGCGGGCAGGTGCTTCCCGTCGTAGCGGTCCAGGCGGCGCAGGGCCCACAGGCCGATCAGGGCGGCGACGAGGCCGCCGACCATGCTGAGCAGCTTGACGGTGGTGGGGGAGGAGGTGAAGCGAGAGTTCACGTCGACGGTGGCGGTAAGGCCGGCGTCGATAAGCTTCTGCGAAGCCTCGGGCTTGAGCTCGGTGTACAGGCCGGTGAGCTGGGGCCTGTAGTCATCGTCCGACTCCTCCACGAAGGTGGTGCCGGGGATGGCGGCGGTCATGCCCTCGTCGGTCTGGCGGATCTCCAGGCGCGCGTCGGCGGGCAGGGAGCGGACCTCGTCGGGGGTCAGCTCGAAGACGACGTCATTGAGCGAGGAGACCACCAGGCCGCCCTCGGGGGCGGTGATGAACAGGCCGCGGTCCGTCGCCTCCTTGGAGGATTCCGGGAGGGTGGACAGGATCGTGGTCTGGTCATCGCGCAGCTCGTCGACCGCGCTGAGCGGGATGGTCAGCGACACGTCCTGCGGCGCGAGCGAGATCAGCGGCGCGTTGACGGAGGCGACGCTGCCCTGCTGCGGCCAGGAAATCTTCGACTGCACCTGGTTGACGGGCAGGAAGGGGGTGAAGACCAGCAGGACGAAGGCGATCAGACCGGAAACGATCGCGGTGTAGACCAGCGACTTCGGAGCTTTTGGTTGAACATTTGAAACGGTTGCCACGAACAGTCACCTTACTGTGACTGACGCGCTATGTACGCACCACTACCGCGAACGGGCCGATCTGCTCCACGTCCCAGTCGCCGCCCTCGAACGCCTTCGGGTTGAAGAAGATGCCCTCGTAGCGGACGTTCGGCTGGTTGGGGAAGATGTCGTGCGCGATGTGCGTCTTGAACCCGGCCTCCGGGTCGTCCACGTCGCCGCGGAAGATGAAGGCGGCGGGCGGCTCCCACTTCGCGCCGTCGATGGCCGCGGTGAGCTCCTCGGGGTGGTCCCAGGACAGCTGCGACCAGGCGGCCAGGGCGTCGTTGCGCTGGTCGTACTCGCCGAGCGGGTTGGCGTAGTGGCTGGTAAACGCGTTGAAGCCGAAGAAGGGGTGGAACGCCATGAAGTTGATCTCATCGGTGTAGACCACCGCTTGGTTGGGGGCGTGCCCGTGCGACTCGATCAGCTCCGAGATTTCGCCGTAGTACTTCGCCGCGTTCGGCGGGAAGCGGTCGGCGCGCTCGCCGAAGCCGTCAGTGTCCGCGTAGGCCTGGTCGATGTGCGACTCGTTCTCGGCCGGGATCTGCTCCACGTACGCCAGACACGCGCCGGCGAGCACGACCATGACGATGGCCATGATGCCGCGGATGGACTCCGGGGAGAACCGCGCCGGGTAGAAGTAGTCCAGCCCGACCAGGCAGGCGTCCATCACGCCGATCACGCCCGCGGTCGCGAACACCTCGATCACCAGCACCTCGATGCGGAACCCGAGCAGTGAGGTGCCCACCAGGGTGGCGGACATGGACGCCAGGCACCAGGCGTAGCAAACAATCGCGGCAATGCCTAACGACGCCACCTCTTTGTCCACCGCGCGCACCACCAGAAAGATCAGACCGAAGAAGGAAAGGACGCCGATAACGGAGAAGGACAGGAACGGCAGCGGGTAGGCCGTGCCCTCCTCCGGCAGGAAGTGGTTGGCGGTGGACTTCACCTCGTAGTCGCCGAACAGCACGTTGTAGAGGTACGGTGCCCAGCTCAGCAGCGCGATGACCATGGAGCACACGCCGATGACGCACAGCCTGCCGATCACCCGGAAGTTGCGGTCCTGCATGACGCACTCCACCCCCGCGAGCACGACCACCAGCAGCGCGGCGACCGCGGTGAACAGGGTGTAGAAGCAGGCGGAAAGGCCCAGGTAGAGCACCATGAAGATGATGGCGTTGCGGGAGCCGAGGAGCGCGCGGCGGGCGATGATGGCGGCCGCGGGGAAGAACATGGCGACGATGGCCGCGTACGGCTCGTCCGGCGTCTCCGTCAGGACGATCGCGGTGGTGACGGTGGCGATGGTGCACGCGACCGGCAGCGAGCCGGTGATCTTCTGCCAGATCGGGGTGAGCATGGCTGCGCCTGCCGCCAGGGTGATCAGCGCCCAGGGCTGGAAGACCTCCCAGCCCGGGATGCCCAGCAGGTCCGCCACGCGCCCGCCGGCCCAGAACCAGCCCATTGGGTAGAAGGTGGGCAGGTCTTTGTAGTTCATGTCCGCGTTCGCCGCGGTCTCCGTCATGCGCGACAGGAACTGGGTGCGGAAGCCCTGGTCCACCTGGATGCCATCCAGCCACAGGCGGGTCGCCGCCAGCGGGATGGCCAGCGAGGTAATCACCAGCGCGGGGGCAGTGATATACATCATCACCGCCTTCGGCCAGGTGCGCTTGCCGCGCAGCCAGCCGATGCAGCAGACCAGGGTGGCGCCGAGGATGACAAACGAGCCCGCCGTGGACAGCGCGCGCGTGGACATGGACCGGTTGAACGCCGGCAGGGAGATGGAGTGGAGCACAAACCAGGCGAGTGTGGTCACCGCGGCGGCCGCGAACCCTGCGGCGAGGGTGAGGATGAGCGTCTTCCGCGCGGAAAGTGCGTCGGGTTCATAGCCGGTGGTGCGCAGCCCAAACGTGGGGTCTACCGAAGTTTCAGGTGCAACTGTCGTGCTCATGCCCTCTAGTTTCGCACAAACCTGGCGGGTGCTACTCGACACCTCGCTCAGACAGGAACATCAAGATGGCGCGCACCCGTCGATTGTCCTCGTCCGGGGTGAGACCCAGCTTGGAAAAGATGCTGGAGACGTGCTTCGCCACCGCCGCCGACGAGAGGAAAAGTTTGGCCGAAATTTCGGCGTTGGACAGCCCTTCCGCCATGAGCTCGAGGACCTCGAGCTCGCGCGGGGTCAGCTCCCGCAGCCACGGGGCGCTGGCGTGCATGAGGGAGCTGGCCACCTCCGGGTCGATGACCACGCCGCCGCCGGCGACGGTTTCGCAGGTGGTGATGAAGTCCGCCACCTCGGCGACCCGGTCCTTGAGCAGGTAGCCCGTGCCGCCGCCGAGCTTTTGGCCGAAAAGTTCGCGGGCGTACGGCGCGGCGACGTATTGGGACAGGACCAGCACGTTTAGGCCCGGGTGGCGCTCGCGGAGCTCCAGGGCGGTGGTGAGTCCGTCGTCGCGCATGTTCGGTGGCATGCGGACATCGGTGATGAGGAGGTCGGGGAGGGGTGTGGCGTCGATAAGCGAGGTGAGCTCCGTCGCGCTTGAGGCCTGGCCGACGATGTCGTGGCCGCGCCGGGTGAGCAGGCCGGCGACGCCCTCGCGGAGCAGCGCGGAGTCGTCCGCGATCACGAGCTTCACGCGCCCACCCCGCTTTCGCCGCGGAAGAGCAGCAGTGGGATGCGCGCCGCGACGGTGGTCGGGCCGCCGGCCGGCGAGTTCAACTCGACGTTTCCGCCGAACGCGGCAACGCGCTCGCGCATCCCATCGAGGCCGCCGCCGGGAAGGAAGTTCGCGCCGCCGTCGCCCTGGTCAGTGACTATGACGTTGAGCGTGTCGTCGCAGGTGATAAGGATGTGGACGGGGTGCCCTTTCGCATATTTCGCCGCATTCGTGAGCGCCTCGGTGGCGAAGAAGTAGGCGGCGGCGAGCACGGATGCGTCAATGGCGGGCAGTGGGTGCGGGGCGCGGACCCGCACGTGGGGGCCGTACTGGGAAGCTGCAGTCTCCACTGCCGCGACCAGGCCCCGGTCGGTGAGCTCGCTGGGGTGGATACCGCGGACGGTGCGTCGCAGGGTTTCCAGGCCGCGCTTGAGGTCGGCCGCGGCGTCGTCGAGAAGCGCCCGGGTGCTCCCGTCGGTGTCGATCCGCGCCTCGCCCACCTTCATCGCAGCGGCGACGAAATGCTGCTGCGCGCCGTCGTGCAGGTCGCGCTCGATGCGCAGCCGCTCCACCTCGTAGGCCTCGGCGATCCTGCGCCGAGACGCCGTGAGCTGGTGAACTCGTCTGGCGGCCGTCGCCTCGTTGCTCGCTCGTTTCCTCCACCTCATACCTGCATACAGTAGCGAGGTAGTGCTAGCACTACCCGATTTTTGGGCGCGAGCACCATGGTGAAACTTTTCGGCCAAAAGTTGAATGGAAGCATGCTCACTCTCACAGACATCACAAAATCATTCACCAGGCAGCGCGTCCTCGAGGGCGTGAGCCTTCAGGTCCAAGCCGGCGAATCGCTCGCCGTGATGGGGCCGTCGGGCTCCGGCAAGTCGACGCTGTTGCACTGCATGTCCGGCGTGCTCACCCCGGACTCCGGCGAGGTGGTCTTCGATGGAACCAACATCGCAGCGCTTGACGACGCCGCGCGGTCCAAACTTCGCCTCAACCACTTCGGCTTCATCTTTCAGGATGGTCAGCTGCTGCCGGAACTCACCGCCACCGAGAACGTGGCGCTGCCTCAGATCATGCGGGGCACCTCCAGAAAAGAGGCCCACGAGCAGGCGGACGATATGCTCACGCGGTTGGGTTTGGGGAACTTCACGTCAAGGTTCCCCGGCCAGCTCTCCGGTGGGCAGGCGCAAAGGGTCGCGATCGCGAGGGCGCTCGCTGGCCCGCCGAAGGTAGTCTTCGCCGACGAACCGACCGCGGCGCTGGACCAGGCCACCGGGCATGAGGTGATGCAGGAGATCGTGGCAGTGGCGCAGAAGTTCGGCGTCACTCTCGTCCTGGTCACGCACGACCCGAAGATCGCGGCCTGGTGTAACCGGCGCATCGAGATCCGCGACGGTCTCATTCACTCGGAGGTGGCGGCATGAGCGCGACCACACTTCTCAAGGCGACCAACGTGCAGTCGAAGGACGCGCTGGCGCAGAAGCATTCCGGCGAGCGTTGGGTGCGGACACTTTCCGTAGTTGCGCTGGCGGTCGCGACGTGGATGCTGTGCACACTCGCCGGCGGCACGTGGATGTTCGTGGAGCGCGACAGGCAATACCCGGACATCGGCGGCGACATCGACATACCGCTGCTCTACATCGGGCTCGCACTCTTCGCGTGCGCGCTGCTCGTCCCCACCCTGCTCACCCTGCTCACGCAGGCGGCGCGGGCAGACCTGAGCGGGCGCGAGCAACAGCTAGCGGTGTTAAGGCTTATCGGCGCGACCGCAGGTGAGGTGCGAGGCATGATGATCCTGGAGGTGCTACGCAGGGCCTTCGTCGGGTTGAGCATCGGCACGGCGGCCTACGTAGCGAGCGTGCCAGCCTGGTCAGCGCTTTCCTTTCAAGGAGCACAGATCGGCACCTGGGAAATGTTCACCTGGTGGGTCGTGCCGATCGCGTGGGCGGCCGTCGCGCTGCTCGCCGCGGGTTCCGTGTGGCGCGCGCTACAGCAGGTGGCGGTGACGCCGCTCGGCGTGACCAAGCGCGTGCCGCACCCCGGGCAGAAGGTAATCACCACGGTGTGCGCTGTCGCCGCAGCAATCGCGCTGTACATCTGGCTTGCTCGGCACCCGATTGCGCCGGAGGCCGATTTCGCGGAC
Source organism: Corynebacterium sp. Marseille-P8863 (assembly GCF_946902955.1). Lineage (NCBI taxonomy): Bacteria > Bacillati > Actinomycetota > Actinomycetes > Mycobacteriales > Corynebacteriaceae > Corynebacterium > Corynebacterium sp. Marseille-P8863. The sequence continues at coordinate 85,233 of NZ_CAMPQC010000013.1, forward strand.
GTCCTGATGGCGCTCGTCGTCTTCATCGGGTTCTTGGTGGTGAATACGCTGATCGCCGTCGGAGTGATCCAGATTGTGGCGCGTCTAAGCTACCGAATCCCAGGAGCGTACAACTACGTAGCGACGCGCCGAGTGGGCCGCGGCGCGAAGAACACGTGGCGCAGGTGCAGCGCGCTGTTCTTCGTCGCGTTCACTGCCGGGGTGGCCGGGGCGTTCCAAGGCATCGCGGAAAGTGAGGTGGCCCCCGAGGAGGCGCTCATCGTGCAAGATCTGCCCAAGGGCATCGCCATCACGGTGCTCTTCGGCGCGGTACTACTGGTGCTGTTCACCCTGCTGACGCAGACGCTCGCAGTGGTGGAGCAGAAGCAGCTGACCAAGTCGCTCCACTTCATCGGTGCGGCACCAACTTTTCACACAAAAGTTGCGGTGCGCGAAATTGGCGTGCCGATGGTGGTCGCAGCGCTGCTGGGATTTGGCCAAGGCGTGCTCGTCGGCCTGGTCATGGTCGGGGCAACGCTCGACGGGATCGCAACCGTACTGTTTTTCGGCGCGCTCATCGCGCTCGCGCTGGTCGGCTGCGTCGGCGCCGTGGTCGCCACCGGCCGCCTCCGCGCAAAGGTGCTCGCGGAAACCGGCAGGGCAACGGACTAGTATCGGCACGTATGAGTAAGAAAAGCCAAAATTTGACCGCAATCGCCCTCGGGTCCGCGATGACGTTCGCGGGTATCTCCCACCTCACCTTCAATCGCGAAGAGTTCCAGGCACAGGTGCCCAACTGGTTCCCCATGGACAAGGACGTCGTGGTCCTCGGCTCCGGCGTGGCGGAGATCGCGCTTGGCGCCGGGCTGCTCGCGTGGAAGAAGCGGCGCCGCGAGGTGGGCACCGCGCTCGCCGCCTTTTACGCCGCTATCTACCCGGGCAACATCGGCCAGTACGCCGAGCGTCACGACGGGTTCGGGCTGGACACCGACGGTAAGCGCCTGGCTCGCCTGTTCTTCCAGCCGGCGCTGATCGCCGGGGCACTCCACGCCGCTGGCCTGCCCGAGAAATAGCAAAAGTCCTGCTCCGAAACCGGGGCAGGACTTTTCGCCGAAAAGTTAGAAGTTCAGCTTGCGCATGATCGGGGCCGGGATGGCCTTGAGCACCATGGAGATCGGGCCGAACAGCTTGTGTACGAACACGTTGGACTTGCCGCCAAGCGCAGCCTCGACGGCGGCCTCAGCAACGTCCTCCTTGTTCACGGTCAGCGGCGCCTCGTCGAGGCCCTCGGTCATCTTGGTGCGGACCTGGCCCGGGCGGACCACGGTGACCTTCACACCGCTGTCGCGCAGTGCCTCACCGAGCTGGGTGTAGAAGCCGTCCATGCCGGCCTTGGATGCGCCGTAGACAAAGTTGGAGCGGCGCACCTTCTGGCCAGCTACCGAGCTCATGGCGATGATGTGGCCGTGACCTTGGGCTTTGAACTTTTGGCCCAAAAGTACGCCGACCGAGATCGGGGCGGTGTAGTTCGTCTGCGCGGAGGCGACGGCGGCGGCCTGGTCTTGCCAGAGCTGTTCCTGGTCGCCGAGCGTGCCGAACGCGACGACCGCCACGTCAACGTCGCCGTCCTCGAAGGCGGCGTCGATCACGCCGGGGTGGGCGTCGAAGTCGGTGGCGTCGAAGTCGATGAGGCGCACCTTGGAGGCGCCGGCGGCGGAGACTTCCTGCACCGCGGCGTCGATACGCGAAGAGCCCTTACGCGCGGCGAGGGTGACGGTGGGGTTGCCGCCGCGGGAGGCGAGCTCGGAGACGATCGCGAGACCGATCTCCGAGGTGCCACCGAGCAGCAAAATGTTCTGGGCTTGGCCTACTGCATTCAGCATTGGGGATTCCTTTCTAGTGCAGCTCGAGGCGGCGGGACATGTCGGAGGCGAAGACGCCGGTCGGGTCGATGTCGTGGCGGGTCTTCAGCCAGCCGGGAAGCTCCGGGTACATCTTGTGGAACTTCTCCGCGCTGGTGCGGGACTCCTTGGCTAGGTAGAGGCGGCCGCCGAACTCCATGACCTGGTCGTCCAGGCGGTCCAGGAAATTGTTCAGGCCGTCGCGGATCGGGAAGTCGACGCACACGTTCCAGCCCTTCATCGGGTAGGACAGCGGCGCGCGGTTGCCCTCGCCGAACAGCTTGAACACGTTCAGCGCGGTGTAGTGGCCGGAGGACTGGATCTGGTAGATGATGTCCTTGAACGGCTCGACCGCGTTCGTGGGCACCACGAACTGGTACTGCAGGAAGCCCTTCGATCCGTAGCCGCGGTTCCACTCGCCGATGAGGTCGAGCGGTTGGTAGAACTGCGTGAGGTTCTTGATGTCGTTCTTCGACGGCGCGCCCATCATGTAGTAGGCCTCGCCGATCGCGGAAAGGGTCAGCTTGTTCATGGTCCAGGACGGGAAGATGTCCGGCACCGTCATCAGCTGCGGTGCCTTGAACTTCAGCGGGTCCTTGGCCAGCTTCGGCGCGAACTCTTTGAGCTGGTCCAGGGTGGCCAGCGAGCCGCGGGAGATGGTAGAACGGCCGGTCTTCGGCGGAGCCGAGATCGCGTCGAACCATGCGGAGGAGTAGGTGTAGCCCTCCTCCTGGCCGTGGGAGTGCTCCTCGATCGTCTCGTCGAGGGTGCTGGTGCGCACCGTGTCGGAGATGAAGTAGGCGGTCTCCGTCTTCGTCATCTTGATGCGGGCGCGCAGGATGATGCCGGTCAAGCCCATGCCGCCGACGGTGGCCCAGAACAGTTCGCTAGTCTCGCCCTCCGGCTCGAGGTGCAGCACGCGGCCGTCGGCCACGAGCAGCTCCATGGAGACGACGTGGTCGCCGAAGGAGCCGGCGGAGTGGTGGTTCTTACCGTGGATGTCCGGGCCGATCGCGCCGCCGATGGTGACCTGGCGGGTGCCGGGTAGGACGGGGACCCACAGGCCGTAGGGCAGGGCCGCCTTCATCAGCTGGTCCAGGTTCACGCCTGCGTCCACGTCGACGATGCCGGTGTCCGGGTCGATGGAGTGGATCTGGTTCAGGGCGTTCATGTCGACGACCAGGCCGCCGCCGTTCTGTGCGGGATCGCCGTAGGAGCGGCCCATACCGCGGGCGATGACGCCGCGGCCGCTCTCGGCTGCCACCTGGACGGCCTTGGCGATGGTGTCCACGTCCGGGGTGGACAGCACGTGCGCCGTGGACGGCGCGGTGCGGCCCCAGCCGTAGAGGGATTTCAGTTCGGTGTGAAGTTCCATGTCTCCGCTTCTCTTCATACAACTAAAGGTGGAAAAGCTTGCGTTCTTCGAGCCTACTCACAACAGGCCGAACTTCCCTCATTGAAAGGTGTGATCTATTTCTCGTGTCTTAAAGGTCCATGATCTCGCGGATCTCCTGTGGCAGTTCCTCCTGCGACGTGATAGTCGGTTTACCTGATGCTTTGTGCTCTCGGAGGAGCTCGTAGATGCGCCCGCGGCCCGCGGAATCCACAAAAGGTAGTTCTTCCGCGAAGACGCGGACCATGAAGTCGGACAGGGGCACGTCGACACGCTGTGCCGCCTCATGGATCGCGTCGGGGTCGTCGCCCTTGTAATGCTTCCTCATGCCATTCACCCTAGCGGGTGCCAAAAACCTCTATTGTGGGCGCCATGGGCAGCACGCTGTACTCCGAACACCTGGCGCCGGTGATTCAACTTTCCCCCGGCGCCACGTTCATGGTGCGCGTGGCACTCGCCTCGGATGAAGAGGTCTACCGCTGGGTCGGCCTGGACTCCACCACCACGATCGACGAGTGCCGGGAAATCATCGCCGCGCTCTTTGGCATCGAGGAAAAGGTCGGCACGCCAGAGCAGGGCATGCTTATCGACGTCCTCTCGTCCCCCGGCGACACCGCCACCTTTACCTGGGGTCTGTGGCAGTTCACCATGCAGCTCGCCGACATCTACCCCGGCACCAGCGACGGGCCCGTCTGCGTGGCGGGCGAAGGCGCGTTCGGCGGTGCCGACCTGGACCTGGACGCCGTGCGCCAGCAGCTGGCGGCGAGCCAGCTGCGCCCCGAGGTACGCGAGGTGATCCACCGCGCCGAGTCCTTCGACTTTGTGCCGCTCCTCCAGGTGATCGCCGACGGGGAGCCCTCTTTGCCGGCGCAGGAGCGCGCGAGGCTTGCATCCCTGCTCCCGGAATCGGCGGGCAAGACGAGCGATGCCTTCTGGGTCCACGTGCTGGTGATGGCGTGCTTTGCCGATGAGCCGACGACCCGCAAGCTGGCGCTCGGGCTCATGCGCGCACTCGGCTGGGAGGACACGGACGCCGACGAGGTGTTTACGCTGAGCTGTGCGGGGCAGGCGTTTGTGGGCGATCTCTCCGCCGTGGATCGCCTGGAAATTCTTCGCGAGCTGCTACACGGGTAGACTTGTCCGCCGTGTCTTCCACATTTTTCAAACAGTTGGTCCCGTTTCTGATCATCGGAATCGGCTGCGCGGTCATTGACTTCGGCATTACCTACCCGCTCGAGCTCGTCGGCACCCAGCGCGACCTGGCTAAGGCCGTCGGCTGGATCTTTGGCACGCTCATTGCGTACCTGCTCAACTCCAAGTTTGCGTTCCAGGCCGAGGTGAATGCGAAGAAGGCCGGCGCGGTGTTCATCCTCTACGCCGTGACGTTCGTGGTGCAGATCCTGCTCTACCGCTGGACCGAGGGCCCGCTCATCTCGATGGGCCTGGTCAACCCGTGGAAGGACGGCGTCTCCTTCGTCATCGCTCAGGGCGTGGCCACCGTGACTAACTTTGTGCTGCAGCGCCGCGTGATCTTCCGGGAGGAGACGAAGATCATCGCGCAGCAGGACCCGATTTAGGGTCGGCGGAAGTCCTCGCGGGCGCCGCGGCGCAGCAGCTTCAGCCACTGGAAGAACTCGCGGGGGCTCTTGCGCTCGAGCAGGAAGAACCAGCCGAAGCGCACCACTTCCTGCAGCTGCATCTTCTTCATCCCGCGCTGGTTAATGATGTAGCCGCGGTTGCGGTACGTGAAGTAGCGCTTCGTGGGGTTATCCGGCCACTGCGCGTGCGCGCGACCGCCCATGATGGGGTGGAACTCGCTCGACCCGTCCGGGTGCAGGTAGCTGGTGGTCAGCGCCGTGCCGTACTTCAGGCCCGACTGCGCCAGGCGACGGTGGTACTCCACCTCGTCGCCGCGGATGAACAGGCGGTAGTCGGGCACGCCGATGCGTTCCATCGCTCGCGCGCTGATCAGGGCGCCATTGAACAGCGAGGCGTATTGGGGTAGGAAATCGCCGGTCAGCTCGTCGACTCGCCGGTGCCAGACGGTGCCCTGGCGCAGCGGGAATGCGAGGGCTTCGGGGTCGTTGATGTTGGCCACGATCGGGCTGACCTCGTGCAGAGCGTGCGCCTCTGCCACGCGGTAGAGCTCGCCCAGCACGTGCTCGTCGGCGGGGCGGCCGTCATCGTCCGCGCACCAGATCGCGTCCGCGCCGAGGGCAAGCGCGTGCAGGAAGCCGTAGGCGAACCCGCCCGCGCCGCCCAGGTTGGTGCGGCTGGGCAGGTAGACAGCGCGGTCGCCCGCAAGCTCTTCGAGCAGGTCCCTGACCTGGTCCTCCGCGCCGTTGTCCACCACAATCACCCACTGCACCGGGTGGGTCTGGTTCACCACCTGTTCCAGGGAAGCGCGCAAAAGTTCCACGCGCTGGTGGGTGACGATCACAGCGGCCGTTTCTCCGGCCGGAGACAGGGTGGCAGTCATGCCTTCCATTCTGCCACTCAACCACCGAACTGAGGCGTGTGACATGGAGGTGGCGAAGGTTTAGGCGTTGAATCCTGGAATCTTGAGGAAACCGGAGTTCACGCCGTTGACCACAGCGGCAATGAGGCCGAGCACAACTGCAGCGATGGAGGTACCAGCGAGGATCTCAGCGGTGGTCCCCACCAGGTATTCTTTGGCAGTGTCATTCTTCAACGAGGGCATAGCGAAGTCCTTGCCGGAATCAGCAGTCTCAAGGTCCCTCTGAAAATCCTCAACGGAGCTCTTCTCCTTTTTCTGTCCTTCCTTGCCGGAGTCGCTGCTGCTGCTGCCCTCCTCATCTTTGCTGCTAGCGCTCTCGATGCCCTTCTTAATGCCGTAGTCCACGGAGGACGCGAAGCCGTCGCCGCCGAAAACATCCTTGGCCCCTTGCTTCACGATGTAGCCGAACACCTCAGCTTCGGAGACCTCTGAAGGCCCCTTCTCGGCAGCAGTGGCAGGTGCAACGGACAGGGACAGCGCGGTGGTGGGTGTCACAGCTGCAGCGGGGAACCGCTTTATGGAAAGCCCCTTGCGAGATGAGTAAAAGTAGTGAAAGTGAATCTCCCGCACTTCACAGGGGGCGGAGGCAAAATGTGAATATTGTCGCGAGCGTCACGCGCTTGCCTGCAAGCCCGAACGGGCCTAAGGGTTAAGGCTTGCTCAATAACGCAAAAGCTCCAGCCCGTAAAGGACTGGAGCCAGAAGAGTTTAAAGCAACAAGCTTTAGACACTCAGATTAGAACGGAAGGGAAACGCCCGGGACGAGGCCGTTCTGAACTGCGGTGTACGCAACGCCGAGGACTGCGGCTGCGATGCCAAAGCCCCAGAGGATGTCAGCGGTGGTGCCGATCTTGTAATCCTGCCTCACGTCGTTTTCGTAGGAAGACTGGTAGAAGTTGCCGGAAGCCTTGGAAGAATTTTCGCTCTCGCCGGAAATCTTGTAGCCGGTCTTAACGGAACCGTAGTGCGGTGCGGAGACGAACTCCTTCATGAAGCCGTCAACAGTAGCTTCGCCCGGCTGTGCAGCAGAGGCAACACCGGTGGACAGGGACAGTGCGGTAGCAGCGGCAACAACGCCGGCGGCGAAACGCTTCATGAGAGAGCTCCTTCGGAGAAGTGTTTAGACCTGTGTTTCAGGTTCCTAATTAGATTAAGAAACTTCGGCGGAAATTGGGAGGAGATTGGAATTTTTACCCCATATTGTGGTGCTGTGCGCTGGGAATGCAGCCGCATTTATGTATGAATTTTAAAAATAGCTCCGGCGGTGAGAGTGAGTCAGCGCCGGTTGATCGCAAAAGGTTCCGTGAAAACAGTTTATGTTCCATGATTTTTCACGGAAACTTGTAGAATATTGGCATGCTGAACGCGCGGACCACCTCAAAAATCGACGCTCTTCTTGATACGTATGCAGCGTTGCGGGAGGACAACCCCGAGGCCATCGCGGAGATTGCGCGCGCAGAGGTGGCGGAGGCGGTGTATAACTCGAACGCCATTGAGAATTCCACTTTGACTTTGGAAGACACCGAGAACATCCTGGCGGGGTTCACTGCTAGAGCGCACGATGTGCGGGAAGTCTTTGAGGCTAAGAACCTGGCTGAGGTGACTGAGGAGCTAATTCGAGGCGTCGGTAAGCTCGATGCAAACCTCATTCTGCGACTGCATGGCATGTTGCTTCGCGGTATCAACGATGACCGGGCTGGCCGGTTCCGTCGGCGGGGAGAATGGGTACGAGTAGGGGCACATATGGGTGCTAATCCTGAGTACGTAGACCGGCTGGTAGAGACCATCATCACTGAGTACTACGAGGATGAGAACTATTTCATCGATCGCGTCGCGCGGTTCCACGCAGAATTTGAAACCATCCACCCATTCTCAGACGGCAATGGACGCGTAGGGCGCGACATTATCAATCAACAACTCTTGGAGTTAGGGGCGCCGCCCATCATCATTCCGAACAAAGGAAAAGAGCGCCACTACTACCCAGTGTTCCGCGGCTATCCAGTAAGTGGTGATTATTCAGCGCTGAGCACGCTCATCGCGCGGCAACTCATTGAGTCACTGAACAAACGTATTACGCTCATCACCGCGCCGAAGGTGATTCGCCTATCGGAGTGGGCAAAGGTTAACGGTGTTTCTGGGTCTGTCGCCGCCAATAAGGCGGCGAGGGGCACCATCCCGGCATTCCGACAGCGTGGAACGTGGATGATCGACGCACACTATGGCAACGACGCAGAGGGCAGCGTCTAGGCTTCTTCCCCGTGGAATCGTTCCACCAGCTCGGCGACGTACTCGCCGGTCTCCGGGCCCTCGTATGCGGTCACCACGTCGGAGACCAGGCCCGCCTGGCGGATCTCGCCCTTGTCCACCCACAGGGCGGTGTTGCACAGCTGGGCGAGGAAGTCGTTGGAGTGCGAGGCGAACACGAGGATGCCGGAGCGTTTCACCATCTCGGCTAACCGGACGCGTGCCTTGGCCATGAAGGCGGCGTCGACGGCGCCGATGCCCTCGTCGAGAAGCAAAATCTCCGGCTCAATCGAGGTGACCACGCCGAGGGCCAGGCGGACGCGCATGCCGGTGGAGTAGGTGCGCAGCGGCATGTTGAGGTAGTCGCCGAGCTCGGAGAACTCCGCGATTTCGTCCATCTTCGCCTTCATCTGTTTGCGGGTCTGGCCGAGGAAGAGGCCGCGGATGATGATGTTCTCGTAGCCGGAGATTTCCGGGTCCATGCCCACGCCGAGGTCGAAGACGGGGGCGACGCGGCCGCGCACGTCGGCAACACCGCGGGTGGGTTCGTAGATGCCGGACAGGAGGCGCAGCAGCGTGGACTTGCCGGCGCCGTTGTGGCCCACCAGGCCGACGCGGTCGCCCTCGCGCAGGTGCAGGTTGATGTCTTTGAGCGCCTCGACGACGACGGTGTTGGAGGCGTTCTTGCCAATCTTGCCGCCGGCCGAGGACATCACCGCCTTCTTCAGCGAGCGGGACTTGGCGTCGAAGATGGGGAAGTCGACGCAGGCGTTGTAGGTGTCGATAGAAACCATGGGGAGACTCCTTACTTAAACCCGAGTTAGACCCAGTACGGCACGCGGAAGCGCATCTGGCGCATGGCCAGCAGCGTGATCAGCAGGCCGACAACGGTGCAGATGGCCACGATGCCCCAGTGGTAGGCGGCGACGGGCTGGTTGATCATTGGGGCGCGGACGATCTCCAGGTAGTGGTAGAGCGGGTTGATTTCCGCGAGCAGCGCGCGCTGGGCCACCTCGCCGCTCTGTTCCTTGAGCGTCTGCGTGGTCCACACGATCGGGGTGACGTAGAAGAGCAGCTGCACGAGCGCCTCGAGCAGCGGGGCGACGTCGCGGAAGCGGGTGGCGATGATGCCGAAGAGCATGGTCACCCACACGCCGTTGAGCACGAGCAGGAGCAGCGCGGGCACCGCGAGCAGCGTCTGCCAGGTCAACGGAATGCGGAAGATGATCACCAGCAGCACCCAGATGACAACGTTGTGCGCGAAGAAGAGCAGCTGGCGCCACACCAGGCGGTACACGTGCACCGACAGGGCGGAGGGCAGCTGCTTGATCAGGCCCTCGTTCTCAATGAAGACGTTGGCGCCGTCCTTAATGCAGCCGGAGATGAACCCCCAGACGATAAAGCCGACGGTGACGTGCGGGAGGAACTCGCGCACGTCGATTTGAAACAGCATGGAGTACAGCAGGCCGAGGGCGAGCGCCATGACGCCGGTGGCGATGGTGATCCATAGCGGGCCGAGCGTGGAGCGTCGGTACCGCTGCTTGATGTCCTGCCACCCGAGCTGCAGCCAGAGCTCGTATTGGCTCCAGCCGCGTACGAGGTCGCGGAAGGACATGCCCATCGTCTTGGACTTGGACGGCGGGGTTTCGTGGTCTGCGTCGCTGGTCATGCGCGTGACGTCCGCGCGGAGTTGTTCAAAGTCCTGCACCTTACTCACCCTAGCGTTAAGAGCGCGCTTTGCAGGATTTTGCCCCGGAGCAGGCAGTGTGCACGCCGGGGGACAAGCGGGCATAATTGGTTCCGATCTCAACCACTGGAGCGAAGTAAGGGGTGTGGCATGGCGTTCGATGTCGCCAGTATTCGTGGCCTGTACACCTCGCTTGGCGACGGATGGACGTACCTCAACGCCCACGACACGCCCCAAATCCCGGAGCGTGTTTCCGCGGCGGTGTCGCGCTCGTTCCGCCTCTCCGCGTCGGTGGCCTTGCCGGAGCCGGGGGCGGGCACCCACTCGCGCGAGCAGCTAGGCCGCCCGGAGGGCGAGTCGTACGTGCAGCAGGCGCGTTCCGCGGTGGCGGACCTGGTCGGCGCTGCCCCCGGGCGCGTGGTGCTCGGCCCGAGCCTGCCCGCGCTCTACGCGTCGCTGGTGGTGGCGCTGAAGCCGCTGTTCCGCCGCGATTCCTCCCTGGTGCTCAATGGGGTGGACCGCCCCGAGCTCACCGGAGCCCTGACTCGCATCGACGCCCCCACGAAGTACGCGCAGGCAGACCTGGCCACGGGCGACCTGCCCGCCTGGCAGTTTGGCGACCTGGTGGACGGCGCGACCCGCCTCGTCTCCGTCCCCGCGGCGCACGCGGAGCTGGGCACCATCATCGGCGTCGGCGACGTCGTCGAGCGGGTGCGGGAGCGCTCGAGGGCTTGGGTGCTTGTCGACGTCTCCGCCTACGCCCCCTACAAACCGATCACCTTCGACGCGTGGGGTGCGGACATCCTGGCGATCGACCTCGCCGAGCTCGGCGGGCCGCAGCTGGGCGCCCTGGTCTTCCGCGACGAGGCCATGTTCGGCCGCCTCGACGCGTCCGCGCTGGACATGCAGGTGTCCACGGGGCTCGCCGGCGGCGTGCCCGCGGTGGTGGAGCACTACGCCTCCCTCGTGGAGGGCGCGCAGGGCCGCCCGACCCGCCGCAACCGGCTCACGCACTCGATGGGGGAGACCGCCACCTACTTCAAACGGCTGCGCGATGACCTGGACACGTTCCTGGGGACGCTGCCCGCAGTCCACATCGTCGGCGTCTCAGGCGAGGCGGCGGAGGACGCGGCGATTGAGCGCATTCCCCGGCTGATGTTTGGGGTGCGGGGCGTGCCGTCGACAATGGTGCACCAGCGTCTCTTCGCCCACGGCATTGTCTCCACCTTGGCGCGGCCGAGCCGACTTATCAGCGACATGGGCGTCGCCGAGATGGGTGGTGCCGTCACCGTCGGACTCGCGCCCTTCAACACTGAGACCGACATCGAGCAGCTCATCCGCACCGTCGCGTCGCTGGCGTAACTTTTCGCCGAAAAGTTACTCACCCACCGTGAGCACGACCTTTCCGGTGTGAGCGCCGGAATCGAGGTACTCGTGCGCGGCGGCGGCGCGGGCAAGCGGAAACGTCTTGGTCACGTTGGGGGCGATCTGGCCGGACTCGATGAGCGGCCACACGTGCTTTACGGTGTCTTCCACAATCCGTGCCTTCATCGGGCGCGGGCGCGCGCGCAGGGTGGTGGCGTGCACCGACTGGCGCCGCGGCATCATCCGTCCCAGCGACAGCGTGCCCTTCGCGCCGCCCTGCAGCGCGATGACGACCAGGCGGCCGTCGACAGCCAGGGACTTGATGTTCGGCTCCAGGTACTTGCCGCCCACCACGTCCAGGATGATGTCGGCCCAGCCCTTGAGCTCCTCTTCGAAGTTCTGGGTGCGGTAATTAATGCAAATGTCGGCCCCCAGCTCGCGGCAGTAGGCGAGCTTCTCGTCGCTGCCCGCCGTGACGGCGACCTCCGCGCCCAGCGCCTTGCACAGCTGGATGGCAAAGGAGCCGATGCCGCCGACGCCGCCGTGGATGAGCACCTTGTCGCCCGCTTGTAGGCCGGCGACCATGCCCAGGTTGGACCACACGGTGCAGGCGGCCTCCACCACGGCGGCGGTTTCCACCAGGCTCAGGTTGGCTGGCTTGGGCGTGAGCTGGCCCTCAGGCACCGCCACGTACTCGGCGTAGCCACCCCCGGCGAGCAGGCAGCCGACCTCCTCACCCTTCGTGCGGCCGGTGGTGCCGGGGTCCACGATCACGCCGGCGCACTCCAGACCGATGGTGTCCGGTTCGCCCTTCGGCGGCGGGTACTTGCCCTGCGCCTGGACGAGGTCGGCGCGGTTGACGCCGGCGGCGGTGACGCGGACGAGCACGCAGTCGTGATCGAGTGCGGGCTCGGGCGCGTCGGCAAGAGCGAGGGAGCGGGGATTGTCGGGGTCAGTGAGTGTGATTGCTTTCATGCCCACCCAGGATAACGGAGTGGGTGGGGCCATACTGTAAGCTTTTCACCCGTTGGAGACGTGGCAGAGCGGCCGAATGCACCGGTCTTGAAAACCGGCGAGGGTCACACCTCCAGGGGTTCAAATCCCCTCGTCTCCGCCAAAACTTCTACAGCGCGTCCAACACGTCGATGAAGCGCTGCGCCGCGGCCTGCGGGTCCGCCCACTTGTCCAGGCCGAAGAGGCCGATGCGGAAGGTGGAGAAGCCGTCGCCCTCGCCGATCTGCAGCGGCACGCCCGAGGCGATCTGCAGCCCGTGCGGTGTAAACGCGGCGCCGGACTGCTGCTCCGGGGTGTTTGCGTACAGCACGACCACGCCGTTGGACTCGAAGCCGTCTGCCGCCACGGAGCGGAAACCGCGCTCGTAGGCGGCCTCGCGGACGAGTCGGCCGAGCGTTTCCTGATTCTGCGCCAGCACGCCCAGCCCCACCTTGGCGGATTCGCGCATGATCTCCAGGTTGTGCAGGATCGTGTCCGTGGGCAGGGTGGAGTGGTAGCCGGCCTTGCCGTCGCGGTAGCCGTCGAAGATGCCCAGCCATTTCTTCAGGTCCAGGGTGAATGAGGTGGATTCGCTGGCCAGCACCGCCTCGCGGCCCTTCGGGGAGAGCAGGACGTAGCCCGTCGACGGCGAGCCCGACCAGGACTTTTGCGGTGCCGAGACCAGCACGTCGATGCCTTGGGACTCCATGTTGGGGAAGGAGGCGCCCGCAGCGATGCAGTCCAGCACGAACAGCGCGCCGTTGTCCTTGGCAATCTCGCCCAGGCCCGCGATGTAGTCGTCCGGCAGGGTCAGCCCCGCCGCGGTCTCGGTGTGGGCGGTCACGATGACGTCGGGCTGGTGCTTCTCGACGATTCCCCGCACCTCCTCCAGCGCCGGAGGCGCGAATGAGGGCTGCGGCTCCTGGCTGGTCGACTGCGCGTTGAGCACGCGGACGGAGTCCGGGTCCGTGATTTGGCCGGACTCGATGATCTGGCTCCAGCGGTACGTAAAGAGGCCGGAGCGCAGGATGAGCACCTTCTTGCCCGTGAACAGTTGTCGCGCCACCGCCTCCATCGCGGCGGTGCCGCCGCCCGGGACGAGCGCGGCGGAGTCGGCGCCGTAGGTGGAGGTCAGCAGCGTGAGCATTTCCTGCGTAGCGGAGATGAACTTCTGCGACATGTGGTTCAGGGAGCGGTCGGTGAAGACGACCGAGTACTCGAGCAGGCCGTCAGCGTCGATGTCGGGGAGAGGAAGTTGAGTCATGCCCCACAGCGTAGTTGGAAGTGTGTCGTGGGATACCCGTTTTGGGTCTAGGTCTCCGGGAAAAGCTCCGGGGTGGTGTGGAACTGGATTCGGTCCGCGCCGAGCAAGTCTTTCGCGCGCTTTACGGTCGCACGGTCCGCACCGGCGATGACGACGACGTCCTTCAGCGAGAGTGCGGCGGAGGGGGCAACGGAGGCGTCGCCCGGGTGGCGCGGGTCCACGTCCGCAAGATCCGCGCCCGCGATCTCACCGAGCGGGACGCCGAGGAGGACGGTGGAGGTGGAGAGGCGCTCGGGGGTGGCGTGTTTGGGGGAGAGGAACAAGGGGGCGTCGATAAGCATCTGCTCCGAAACGGCGTCGATGTCCGTGACGGCCCAGACAATCCAGTCGGAGCGGTTGGCGGCGGCGGGGCCGAGGTCACCGCGGGTGGCGACGCCGGCGAGAAGGTCCGAGTTGAGTTTCATGCGCACCACTATACGGATTGGCGGCGCGGTTAGGCAGCGCATTTGGTTGTGTGGCTGCGTGTGGGTAGGATGGGCAAAGGCCTGGAGACGTGCCAGAGCGGCCGAATGGGGCTCCCTGCTAAGGAGTTGCCCTCTTTGCGGAGGGCCGCAGGTTCAAATCCTGTCGTCTCCGCCACCGCGCCCGTAGCTCAACGGATAGAGCATCTGACTACGGATCAGAAGGTTGGGGGTTCGAATCCCTCCGGGCGCACCAAGAAAACCCCAGCTCAGCGAGCTGGGGTTTCGTGCTTTCCGTTCCTAGTCGGTCTTCACCACCGGTGCGACCGTGGAGGTCGTGGACGGGGTTTCGCCGGAGCCGGAGGAACCGACGGTGATGTCCACATCGCGGACGCTCGGGACGCAGGTGCGTGCGCCGACGATGGCGAGGACGGCGGTAGCCAGGCCGATCACGCCAGCACCGGCGGCGGTGAGCGCCTCGGGCTGGACGCCGAAGTTACGTGCGGCGTCATTGAGCGTGCGGGTCAGCTGGGCGCCGACGGACTCGAGGCCGGGCACCGTCAGCTGGGTTGCCAGCGCGAGCGGGATGATCGCCAGGATCGGCACCGCCAGGCCGGCGAGGGTCGCCGCGCAGCGCGGGTCGGAGGAGCCGCCCTCGACGCCCACGTTTGCGCCAACCTCCGGGCCCTCGCCCTCCTGGCCGAACGCGGAGGAGCCGCCGCCGGAAGACGCCGGAATGCCGTCCACCTTGCCGTTGTCCGTGACCTTCACATCGGGGTTGCCGTTGTCCGTGACATTGACGTCCGCCTTGGCGTTGTCGGTGACCTTCACGTCCGCCTTGGCGTTGTCGGAGATTTTCACGTCTGGGTTGCCGTTGTTGGACAGGTTGTCGCGCGGGTTGGCGTTGTCCGTGATGACCACGGTGGCCTTGGCGTTGTCCTTGATGTCTGCCTTGGCGTTGTCGGAGATTTTCACGTCTGGGTTGCCGTTGTTGGACAGGTTGTCGCGCGGGTTGGCGTTGTCCGTGATCACCACGGTCGCCTTGGCGTTGTCCTTGATGTCCGCCTTGGCGTTGTCGGAGATCTTGACGTCCGGGTTGCCGTTGTTGGACAGGTTGTCGTGCGGGTTGGCGTTGTCCGTGATCACCACGGTCGCCTTGGCGTTGTCGGAGATCTTCACGTCCGGGTTGCCATTGTTAGACAGGTTGTCCTTGATCTCAACGGTTGCCTTCGCGTTGTCCGTGATCACCGGGTTGCCGTTGTTAGACAGATTGTCCTTGATCTCGGCCTTGGCGTTGTCCGTGATCACCGGGTTGCCGTTGTTGGCCAGGTTGTCCTTGATCTCAGCCTTCGCGTTGTCCGTGATGACCACGCTCGGGTTGCCGTTGTTGGACGCGATGTTGATGTTCACACCGCCGCCGCCCTTGCCGTCTCCGGAGCCGTCCCCGGAACCAGAGCCCGAGCCGCCACCGGTCAGGCCGCCGAGCAGCCCGCCACCGGTTGCGCCGCCAACGATGCCGCCGAGGATCTTGCCAAGCACATCACCGGCGATGCCGGCGACCTCGCCACTCGAGGTCTGCGGGTTGGACGCGTTGATCTTCAGCGTGCGTTTCACGGTAGTGGTGCCGTCGGAGAACTCGACCGGCAGGTCTTGCGTGCCCGCAACGAAGTTGCTCGGCGCGGTGATCAGGACCTTTCCGTCCTTGGTGGACACGCCCCACAACGGCTTGCCTGTACCCTTCTTCACGGTCACGCCCTCGGGCAGTGTGATCTCGTCGACGGTCTTGGAAAGTTTGCCCTCAAAGTCCACGTCGTAGGGGCTGCCCAAGTCCGGTAGGTCCGCCACCCACGCCGCATCGTTTTTGGACACGTTGACCTTGAGCGTCACGTTCTGCTGCTCCTCGCCCGGCAGCGTCACCTTCGCGGGGATGCTCTGCAGTCCGTCCCTGAACGCGACGTCGCTCTGCGGGCGGGTCAGCTTAACGGAGCCGTCGTCGTTTGCAGCCAGCTTCCAGTTGAACAGTGTCGCTGCCGCGGCCTCGATTGTCGAGCCCTCCGGCAGCACAAGACCCTGGACGGTCGCGGGCTCATTGCCGGCAAAGTTCGCGTCGTATTCCTTCTCCCAATCCACGGCGCTGTCCGGAACGCTCGTGGAGGAGGTCGCAGTCGTTTCGGTGGTCGTGGTGTCCTGCGCGTAGCCGTTCGGCACGACGATGGATGGCGCGGTCAGCGCGAGGGACAGGGCGCTCGCGGCGACGAGCGCGCGGCGGCGCGGAGTGTGGGCCATGGAGGTTCCTTTACGGTTGGGTGGGCACGTGCGTGCCCTGAGCTGGCAAGAGTTGGACAGAGTTGCAAGTACCTTAATATTTCTAGCACCTTACTGCCTGCGCGTATAGCGTTCCGTACATTCGCGTCGACCTTCTACATACATTCGGGGGCTATTGCTTATCGACGCCCCACCGCCTCTCACGTCCCATCAATCCCCCATTCACCTGGCGTTTTGGCGCTTTGCGAGCAACGGTGTAACGTATCTCTTCGTTGTCAGAGAGAATCTGACAGGACGCGCCCGTAGCTCAACGGATAGAGCATCTGACTACGGATCAGAAGGTTGGGGGTTCGAATCCCTCCGGGCGCACAAGTTGGAACCCCGCTCCGGCGGGGTTTTCTTCTGCCCGGTCAGGCGGGTGGAAACGCGGGGTGTTAAAGGGCGAGGGCACGCACTTATGCAGGTCAAGACTCAGTAAATATTGCATGAGTGAATCTTAAGTGTATCCTTAGGCGTAAAAGTTGGCATACGCCTGTCTACGGCATTATTGTCAATAGAGATTAGATGGAGAGTTTTCCCAGCTCTCGTAAAGGCCTCAAGTACTTACTCACGTATTGGAGAGAACTATGCGCGGAAACAATAAGCCTGCACGCGGGCTGTTTTCCGGAATGAAAAGGACCGTCGTTGCCTCGGCGACGGCCCTTTCGCTTGCCATCGGCGGCATGGCCGTCCCGGCGATCCCGACCCCCGCGGGAGACAGCCTGTTGCCGACGGCTTCGGCGCAGTGGACTGACGCTGACGTGCCCGATCTCGTAGATCCTTTGAAGGAATTGAACAAAACGCAAACTAAAGGGGTCGCGGGAAACACCTCTGCGTCTTTCGAAAATGCGGACCCTCTCACAAATTACGGAGAGAATTGGGCTCAGGCCCCAGAAGTATTGCGTGAGCTTTCTCAAAATGGGCAGACCGGGTATCGAGTTGAGATACTTGGAAGGGACGATAAAGAAATCCGTTTGCACGGCGTTGAGCTTTACGGCCCGTTAGAACTAAAAAAGGACGAATACAAAAGGGATTACTACGGGCCAGAGCAACAGAGTCGCGCCTTTGAGGAGGGGGAATACTACGTCTGGGTTGATGAGGCTCGCGCAGGCGAATACCGCGTCCTGGGCGACGGACAAGATCGCGTGTTCAAGGTTAAGGCGACCGCCACGCAAGACGAGGAATATGGCGCCGAAGGTTACGGCAACGGGTTGCGGCTTGAATTTCCGAGGGAGTTGACGATCCCGAAGAGCAGTGGTGGTTCAAACGTTAGGCTAAACATATTCGGCCCGGGTTTAGGCGGTCCGGAGCTTAAGCGACTGAACAATTATGTTAAGCATGTGACAGAGCCTCAACGAGCTGTGATTAACGGCGTTGTCAAGGGTGCACCTGCCGACGGCGCGCGTGTCCTTGTCAATGACCAGGATATGGGCCCCGTTGCCGACGGCAAGTTCTCGATTGAAGGCCTCGAAGCAGGTTCGTACGAGGTAAAGATCGGTGAGACCGACACGACCGAGGAATCTGCGGTCCAGAACATCTCCGTGAGCGCTGGGGAGACCAAGCCTTTGACGTTCACCGTCAACGCGAAGACCGGCACCGTTTCGGGTTCGGTGACGGCGCCGACGAGCTTTACCGATACCGCAAAGGTCGAGCTCCTGGACCAGGACGGTAACCCGGTCGGGCAGCCGGAGACTGTTGGTCGCGGGGATTTTGATTACAACTTCAGTGACGTGCCTTTTGGTGACTACACGGTCCGGGTTACGCCGCTGGGGCAGTACGGCAGTGATGAATCTGCAAGGTTCACGGTGGATAACAACAACCGTAAAGCGAGGCTCGACCCGCTGAAAATTTCCGCCAACCCAGCAGAAGTGACCGGCTACGTGCGCGATGACGGTGGCAACGTGGTCTCTAACGCCCGCGTCACGATCAACGGCGTAGACACGACGACTAATACCAACGGGTACTACAAGATCACCAACCTCCCTGTCGGTACACACACCATTTCTGTTGGGGGCACTAAGCTCACCGAGGCTGGGACCGCGACTGTGACGCTCGCGCCGGGAGAGAGCCGCGGTACTGACATCGAGGTCAAGCGCAAGCGTTCTTCGCTCACGGTGCATGTCGTCGACGATGCCAATTCCCCAGTCAAAGACGCTGAGGTGGAAATCAGCGGCGCCACTAGCGCTAAGCAGAAGACGGGCACCAACGGAAACACATCATTCGACGGCCTTCTGCCTGGTGACTACAGCGTCACTGTGAACGCTAACGCTGCCCATGGCGGTGACACCGATAAGGTAACCGTGAATGCGGAAGCACCTGCCACGGCGGAACTGCAACTGAATCGCAATAGTGGCACCGTATCTGGCAAGGCGACCATCAAGGGAACAAATCTCCCGGCAACCGGTGTAAAAGTAACACTGACCGGAGATGGCGACCCGGCATCCGCCATTGTTGGCGCAGACGGAACGTACACCATCGCTGGTGTTCAGCCCGGTAGTTATAAGCTGAATTTCGAGAAGGGGAACGAGACCCAGGCCAAGCCGTTTGGCACCGTTGAGGTGGGGCCAGGTGGAAAGCTCACGGATCAGAACGTCGAACTCGACTACATCAAGGCCAAGATTGGTGGCCAGGCCAACCTGGACGGACTTCCCCTTAAAGACGTCACGGTGACGGTCATGGGTAACGGCAAAACCTACACCACCAAGACTGATGAGCGCGGTTTCTATGAGCTGCTCAGCCGCGACCCTGGTGACTACACAGCCTCGATCGCGGGGAACAATACCTACAAAGGTATTACCGTCGGCCCAAAGTACGCAGGCCCGGGCGAGACTCTTGTTTTGGACCTCAGCGCGGTTTCCCTGCCTGGCACCATCACCGGCACGGTTGTTGATGACGCGGGCAAGCCAGTTGAAGGCGCCGAGGTTTCCGCGGGTGGCAAGAAAGCCACGACGGACGGCGACGGCAAGTACACCATCCCCGGCGTTTTCCCTGGCGAGAAGACCGTGACCGTCACCGACGGAAACAACTTCACTGGTAACTTCACCGACGTCACCGTGAAGCCGAATGAAACCACCCCGGCAAAAGACATCACGGTGACCCGAGCAAACGGCTCCATTGTGGGCAAGATTGTCGACGACGCCGGTAACCCCGTCTCCCCGGATAACGTCACTGTGACGCGACCGGATGGGACGAGGGTCCCCGCATCGGTGGTAAACGGCGAGTTCGAGCTCAAGGATCAGAAGCCGGGGCAGTACAAGATCCTGGTCGGTAAGACGAAACTGACGAAGCCGCACACCGAAGAAAAGGTGAATGTAGAGCCGAACAAGACGGCTACGCCCACGATCACGGTTGAGCGGTTTGACCCGGGGTACACGGTCACCGTGCTCAATGATCTCGGCGAACCCGTGGAAAATGCCGAGGTAATCCTTTCTCGCGACGGCCGGGAGCTCGAGCGCAAGCCGGCAGACGCGAATGGCAATGTTGAGTTCCTGAACCAGGCCCCCGGCGCCGGCTACTCTGTCGCCGTTGTGCCAGGCGAGGACTATGTAAACGTCAAGGACAACAAGCTGCCTGACCTGGTGGAGGACGCCAACGTCACCTGGAAGATCAGCGTGGCACCGCAGCCCGGGTCCGTTACCGGCACGATCACCGATGACGCGGGTAACCCGGTCACGGGAGCAACGGTTGTCATCGACGGTGAGCGTCGCGCCAAGGACGCGCCTGACGTCGAATTCAAGACCTCGACCACAACTGGCCAGGACGGTACCTACAAGTTCGCAAGTGTTCCTGCAGGTGAGTTCAGCGTTTCGGTGGTGCCTACCAACGCACGCAGCGGCGAACCCAAGGACGTCACGGTGCGCCCCAACCGTCCGTCGACCGCAGACATTCAGCTCACCCGGGCGCCGGGCAACCTCGAGGGTGTAGTCACCAACGATGCTGGCGAATCTGTCAACGACGCCAAGGTGATCCTCAAGGACGCCGACGGCAACGAGGTGGCCACCGCACAGACGGACGCCAACGGCAAGTACCAGTTCAACGAGCAGAAGGCTGGCTCGTACACGGTTACCGTGGAGGCGGGTACCGCTCACGAGGCAAAAACCGTGGACGCGACCATTACCCCTGCGAACACTGAAGTTGCTGATGTCCAGGTCAAGCGCACCAACGGCTGGGCCGAGGGCACTGTAGTGGACGAAACCGGTGCACCGGTTGAAGGCGCAACCGTCACTATTGACGGCGCTGACACCTACACCACCGACGCGGACGGCAAGTTCACCACGGACAAGTTGAACCCGGGCCCGCACGAAGCGACCGTTGTAAAGACTGATGAGCACGGCGGTTACGTCAGGGGCTTCGAAGTGAAGCCAGGTGTGAAGACCGACGTCGCCCTGAAGGTGAACCGTGCGACGGACACCGTCAATGGCTTCGTGAAGGATGACAGCGGCAAGCCGATCGAGGATGTGGACGTTGTGATCCAACGCGGCGGGCAGACCGTCGACACGGTTAAGGCCGATAGTGATGGCCTGTTCTCCATGGACTCCGTGACGCCGGGCGACTACACCGCGGTTGTTGCGGGCAACGACGAATACAAGGAAGGCAAGACTGCCTTCACCGTTGTCGCCGGTACCCACACCGACCCGGTTGAGATCGAGGTGCAGCGTAACCCTGGTTCGGTCGATGGCTCCGTGAAGGACTCCACTGGTCAGCCGCTGGAAAACATCAGCCTGACGCTTACCCGCGGCGATGAAGAGCGCAACGCGGCAACCGCGAAGAACGGCTCCTTCAACTTTGATGGTGTTCCTGCAGGTCAGTGGACGCTCAGCGTCGACGCACCGAAGACCTACAAGAAGGTTTCCAACATCGTGGTGGACGTCCCGGCGAACGGGAAGGTCACTAAGGACATCACGTTGACGTCGACAATCGGCTCCGTGCACGGCGTGGTCACGGGCGCGAAGAACGCGCCGATTGAGGGCGCGACCGTGACCATCACAAACGTTGAGACCGGCGCAAGCTACGAATCCACCACCGACAAGGACGGTAAGTACTCGCGTGGCGATCTGGCTGTTGGCCAGTACCGCATCGAGGTCCGCGCGGCGGACTACGAGTCGCCCGAGGCGCAGGTAGTGGATGTCGCGCCGAGCGCGAACGTGCAGAAGGACTTCCAGCTGGAGAAGACGCCGGACACCCCGCAGACGGGTACCGTCAAGGGCTCCGTGCGTGACGCCGACGGCAACGCAATTGACGGCGAGGTCGCTGTCGTGCTGGAGAACGTGGACACCGGCGACGTCATCCCGGCAACGGTTGACGCCAACGGCGACTACACCGCGGCTGACGTGCCGGCCGGTAACTACAGGGCGAAGGCGAGCGCGAACGGGTACCGCCCGACCAGCGCGCCGAGCGTGACCGTCAACGTTGGCAAGACCAGCTCGGTCCAGGCGATCGAGATGGCGAAGGTCGCCGCCCAGGACGCCAAGGTGTCCGGCAAGGTCACCAACACGGCCGGCGACCCGATCGAGGGTGCCGTCGTGGAGATGGTTGATGACAACGACCCGGAGAAGTTCGTGGTGTTTGTCACCAACGAGAAGGGCGAGTTCTCCGGTGAAGCTGCCCTGGGCGCCTACACCGCAACTGTGTCCAAGGATGATGGCAACTACGTGGCCAAGAGCGGCCTGAAGTGGGACGTTACCGACGCCGACGGTCACTCCTTCAACGTCGTGCTCGACTCCAAGCCGAGCGATCACCCGAACAACACGGGTAACTTCGAGGGCGGCGTGCGTGACCAGGAGGGCAAGCCCGTCCCGGGCACCACGGCCACGGTCCGTCACCCGGACGGTTCCACCTCGGAGCTGGAGATTGACCCCACGACCGGTGACTTCACGTCGGACGACCTGGAGCCGGGCGACTACGTTGTCGTTGTGGATCCCGCCGACGGCCACCGCACCCCGCGCTACACCGAGGTGACGGTCAAGGACGGCGAGAAGGTGACGGTGCCGCGCATCATCACCCCGACGACCAAGAAACCGATCAAGGTGGACAAGGGCGAGCCCGGCACCATCAACGGCTGGCTCGTTGATGACCTGAACGAGCAGATCCCGGGTGCCAAGGTCATTGTGAAGGGCAAGGGCACGGATGCCGACGGCAACCCGACCGAGACCTTCCCGGCGGTGACCGTGGACAAGGACGGCCACTTCACCACCGACAAGCTGCCGGCCGGCGACTACGAGGTTGACCTCGAGCTGCCGGAGGGCTGGACCAAGCCGAAGGATTGGCCGAAGACGGTCAAGGTCACCGACGACAAGCCGGCACACCAGGGCATTGTCAACGTCAAGGCACCGCGCTCTGAGATCAAGGGCCAGGTTGTCGACGGCGACGGCAAGCCGATCGACGGCGTGCTGGTCACAGTCACCGACTCCCACGGCGACACTAAGGAAGTTCCGGTGGACAAGAACGGCAACTACACCATGGATGTGGTGCCGGGCGACGCCATCGTGGAAATCTTCACGCCGGAGGGCGTGCAAAAGGTCGACCCGATGTACATCCCGGTCCGCCCGGGCAAGGACGTCGAGCTGCCGACGGTCAACCTGACCAAGAAGGCACTGAAGCTGGAGAAGCGTGTGCGCGGCTACGACGCCAACACGCCTGACGACGCTCCGGGCCTGCCCAACGACGAGGACCTTATCTACGGCTTCATCGTCACCAACGAGTCCGACGTGACGGTCCACGACATTGAGATCGAGGACCCGTTCGCGCAGGGTGCCATCAAGGCACCGAAGGGCTGGGACGGCACCCTGAAGCCGGGCGAGTACAAGGTGTTCTCCGCGGTCATGGCACCGCCGGTGGAGAAGGGCGCGTTTGCCAACATCGCGGTCGCGCGCGGTAAGGACGACCAGGACAAGATGGTCGCCTCCACGCCGAACGAGGCTTACGTGAAGTTCATGGACATGAACATGCAGAAGAAGGTCAACGCCCGCTTTGCTACTAACGCGGATGACCCGGTCCACATGGCCGCGGACGAAGATCTCTACTTCACCTACGAGGTGGTCAACACCGGTTCCATCCGTATGGAAAACGTGACCGTGAACGACACCATCTACGAAGGCGATGAGGAGAGCTTCGACCCGAAGCACCCGGGCAAGGGCACGCCGATGGAGATCATCCCGCCGAAGGGCTTCAACGGCACCCTGATGCCGGGCGAGCGCGTCGTGTTCAAGGGCGTGCTGCCTCCGCTGGCCAAGGGCAAGCGCCACCACAACGCGGCAGAAGCCGCGGGCCAGGCCCCCGAGCCGCCGAAGCGCGCGAAGCCTGTCGACGGCGAGCCGGACTACGGCGAGGACGTCTCCGGTCTCCTGGTGATCACGCCGAAGGAGAACGTGGAGGGCAACGCCCACATTGTGGTCGAGGAAGGCGCAGCACTGCCGGCCGTGACCAACGTTGATGGCAACATTTGGGTTGACATGAACGAGGATGGCAAGCGCGATGCCAAGGACACCAACTTCGGTGGCATGGACATCACGCTGCACTCCCTCGACGGCCTGCCGGACGTGAAGACCACCAGTGACAGCGACGGCACGTTCAACTTCGCCGCCGCGCCTGCTGGCAAGTACACGCTGCAGATGCGCAACCCGGGCGGCGTCGTGCTCGCCGACCCGCTGGACCCGGACAAGAACGAGAACGGCATCGGCGCTGCGCTGGAGTCGAAGGAGTTCGAGATCACCGGCGACGAGGAGAAGATGGACGTTGACGTCCGACTCCTCGACCGCCCGATCGAGTACACCGAGACGACCACCCCGGCACCCGAGCCGAAGGGCAGCTCGCTGGGCAAGTGCCTGGCGGACACCTCCTCGGTCTCCAACCCGGCCACCTGGCTGATCCCGATCGGCATCCTGATCGCGGCCATGGGCGGTGCGGCGGTCCTGTTCGAGGACGAATTCAACGCAGCAGCGGCGCAGTTCAACCAGGCCATGCCGAGCCTGAACATCCAGCGCCCGGAGTGGATGAACGAGATCTCCCGCCAGCTGGCGCAGATCGACCCGGCCGTCCCGGCGGGCGTCCTCGCGGCAGGCATCATCGGCCTGGGCGCGCTCGCGCTCGGCCTGACCTACGCCTCCTGCCAGTCCGGCGGAGAGATGGGCAGCAGCACGGGTGACGCGAAGGGCTCCTCCTCCAAGAAGGAAGAGAAGACCCTCACCACGGCCGCTGAGCCGACCAAGGTCAACGCCTAACGCCAGGCACCACTGAGGCGAAAGCCCGTCGCGGAAACGCGGCGGGCTTTACGCTTATATACAGCTAAGAAACTGAGCGGCGCTGCGTATTGAGAACGCCTGCCAACACGGATACATTAGTAATGGTTTTTGGGCTGAGTGCGCCCGCAATAACGCTGAGAGGTACCACATGAATTTGAAGAAGCACACTGGCAAACTGAGCTGCGTCGCGCTCGCGGCAGCGGTCGCGGGCACGGTTGCCCTCATGCCCGTCGCGAGTGCGCAGGACCCGTCGCTCGCTGCGGGTCTGGCAGACCTCGCCTCGAAGGCGAACGAGGCGCTCCCCTCCGTGCAGGAGGCACCTGCCGGCACGGGCTCCTATCAGGCGCACTTCACCTCCGGCGGCTGGGCCTACACCGCACTCGCACTCAACCCGTTCAATGACCGGGTTTACGCGGTGTCGAAAGCCGAGCAGGGCAAGCCGGCCAACCACCTCCTGCGTATCCACCCCGTCACCGGTGAGGTGCTCGACATGGGGCCTTTGGCGCTTGACGACGCCACGTCGACCCCCACCATCACCTCCGCCGCCTTCACCCGCGCCGGTGACCTCGTGCTCAACACCGGCGACGCCATCCACACCCTGGACCTCTCACAGGATGCGGCAGGCAGCCCCCACGAAGGCGCCCTCACCTTTGATTTCCACGCACTGGAGCAGCGCGGCGAGACCGACGCGAAGGCACCGCACGCGTGGGGCTCCCTCGGCGGCGACGCAGATGCCAACACCCTCTACGCCGTCTCTACCGGCAAGGACCCCAAGACGAAGAAGGACGTTCCCTTCCTGTGGACGCTCGACCTGCGCGAGGCCACCGTCAGCGCCGAGCCGCTCGCCGTGGCGAAGGGCGTCGACGCTGCCAAAGTGGGCGACCTGAATTACGCCTACACCAACCGCGCCGGCAACCTGGTCTTCGCGGACGACAAGGCCTCCACCGTCGAGGTGAAGGACGTTGCCACCAAGCCGCTACTCATCGCTGCGACCACCGAGGGCACCCGCGTCACCGACAACTACCTCAACCTGGCCAGCCTGCGTGCAGGGGCCTGGTACAAGCCGGTGACGGAGCCGCAGAAGCCGTCCGCAGAGTCGGCGACGCCCCGCGTCGCTACCGGTGCCCCGACGGAGCCGACCGTGAAGGCCACCGAGCAGGCATCCCCGAGCGCGAAGGAGCCCGCTCCGGCACCGGCCCCGGCTGTGCCTACGGAGGTGGCGGAAGTGACGGAGCCGAGCTCGTCGGTAAGCACTGAAGCCCCGGCGCCCACCGCGGCCGAGGCGCGCGACGTGCTGGTGACCGTGATGGACGAGAACGCGCACGCGGTCGGTGGCTACGAAGTGATTGTGGACGAGGACCCCTCGATCTACGCCAAGACGGACCGCGAGGGTCAGGCGCGCCTGTCGCTGCCCGAGGGCATGGGCGACGTGAAGGTCGCGGCTGGTGACGAGCTGTTCCCGGTCGCTGCTGGCGACACCTCGCTGCGCGTGCAGTTCAACGCGGGCGAGGCAGATGGGACCGCGACTGACACCACCTCGAAGACCGCCCCGGTGACGACGACCGAGGGTGACGAGAGCCAGACCAGCACAACTACGACGGCCGCGGCCGACCTCGAGGCGGCGAAGGTGAAGCTCACACTGCTGGACGAGGACGACAAGCCGGTGAAGCGTGTGCATCTGGAGGACCGCAACGGCGACGAGGCAGGGCGTACGAACAAAGACGGCGAGTTCACTGTCACGATTCCCGCCGGTAAGAAGAGCGTCCGCGTTCGGTTGGAAGAAGACGACGTCCCGAAGGGCTACAAGAACTCCTACTTCGCCGTCGACCGTGAGATGGACGGCGAGGAGATCCTGCTGACCAAGGACTCCAACTCTGCTGACGGCAAGTACCCGGAGAAGAACGCGCGCATCACTGTCGTGGACGAGGACGACAACCCGGTAGAGAGCGCCGTCCTGGTGTCGGGGGAGTCGATCCTCGGCATTACCAATGCCAACGGCGTGGCCGACGTGGTGATCCCGTCCGGCGACGAGCGCTTTGTGCGCATCACGCTGGACGAGGTCCCGGATGGCTACAGCAACAAGGAGCTCGTGTTCAGCCGTGAGAACAACTCCGGCGAGATCGTGCTGAAGAAGAAGGGGAGCACCACTTCTACCAAGTCCAAGCCGAAGGAGATCCTGGAGGTTATGGATGAGGTCAAGCCGCTGCTGGCCGGCATCCTCGGCCCGGTGGGCGCCGCGGCCGGTGCGTTGGGTGGCGGCAAGGCCGGAAGCAAGACGACGGGCACCAAGTCCACCTCCACTTCCACCACCGGTACCTCCACGGAGAGCACCAGCTACTCCCGCGCGAACCTCACCGGCGGCGTGTCCACCGGGCGCACCACCAGCGTGGAGCAGAAGCAGTCCGTGGTGAAGCGCACGGTGAGCAACAAGAAGTCCGGTTCCTCCCAGGATGATTCGGACGAGACGACCAAGTCCTCCAGCCGCGATGGTGATCTGGCGGAGACCGGTACGCCGATGACCACCGTTATCACCCTCGGCCTCCTACTGCTCCTGGCCGGTGGCGCCTACATGTACATGGGCCGCCGCCGCGAGGGCGAATAGCACCGGACGCAGAGGCGAACCCCCAGACACCGTGTCTGGGGGTTCTTCGTGTCTCAGGGCACTGCTAGAACACCTCGACGCGCCCGCCCAGGGATTCGATCTGCTGGAGCTGGCGCACCCACCCCGGCGCACCCGGGTGCAGGCGCATGACGGGCCGCGAGGAGATCTTCACCGGGGAGACGGACTCGCGGCGGGCGCCGGAGCGGGCGCTCATCCGGGTGTAGGCGCGGTGGCCGGACTCGGCGAGCTGCTTCATCGACGGCGTGGCGCCGGCGAGGTCGGCGCGAGCGGTGTGGAGGACCTCGATGTACTCGTCAAGCACGCGGACCAGGGATTCCGCGTTCGTCTCGCACATGTTGCGCACCAGGACCGGGTCGGTGCCCGCCACGCGCGTGCCGCCCTTGTAGGAGCCGGCGGCCAGCGACTGCGCGAGGGTCCCGCCCTTGTCGCCCACCAGGGCGAGCGCCTCTGCGAGCACGTGCGGCAGGTGGGACACGCGGGCGACCGCCTCGTCGTGCGGGTTCACCCGCACCGGCACTGCCTCGGCACCGGCGGCGGCCGCCAGCTTGCACACCTGGGCGAACAGCTGCGACCAGCACTCCGGCACGCGGTCCACTTCCAGGGCGTAGTCGTAGGTGACCACCCAGGCGGCGCGGGAGAACAGGCCCTCCTGGGACGCCACCCAGCCGGAGTGCTCGGTGCCCGCCATCGGGTGCCCGCCCACGTAGCGCTCGCCCATCCCGCGCGCGAGGACGAGGTCGTACACCGGCTTCTTCACCGAGACGACGTCCGTAAAGCCGCAGCTCGGGGCGTACTGGGCGATGGCGTCCAACACGTCGGCTACCGCCTCGAAGGGGACGGCGATGACGATGAGGGCGTCGTCGCGCTGGGCGCGCTGGAGGACGTCGATAAGCGAATTGGTTGCGTCGAACCCGTCGCGCTGCGCGGCGCGGGTGCCATTGCGGGAGTGGGTGTAGCCGTAGGCGGTGTGTC
The DNA here is from genome assembly GCF_946902955.1 of Corynebacterium sp. Marseille-P8863. Lineage (NCBI taxonomy): Bacteria > Bacillati > Actinomycetota > Actinomycetes > Mycobacteriales > Corynebacteriaceae > Corynebacterium > Corynebacterium sp. Marseille-P8863. The sequence goes on from NZ_CAMPQC010000013.1 coordinate 113,177, forward strand.
CCTGGGCTACGAGGTCGCGGAGGAGGGAGCCGCCGATGAGCCCGAGGCCGACGATGCAGACGGGCTTGAGGCGGGTGCTGGGGATCCGGGATGCGTCGCTGAGATTCACGCCCCTCATTCTAATGACAACGGCCCGCCGTGCCGACTACTGTGGGCGAACATGAGCGAGGATTACACGGGCGGCTGGGCCGTGACGGTGGCGCAGCACAACGGGGTGTGGAATGTCCGTGGGTACGCGGATGATTTTGGGGACATGGGGGCGTCGATAAGCGCGGTGCGTGCGCTGCGCAACGAGGGGCCGGCGTTTGCGATGCTCAACGTTGAGGACGATTACCTGGTGGTCGTGCGGCCCGGGCCGGTGCGCGCGCGGGTGCTGCTGTCGGACGCGACGATGGCCGTGGATGACGAGTTTGCGGAGTCCGTGCTCGCGGAGGCGGGGATCGACGCGCCCGACATCGACCCCGATGAGCTGGACATGGTCGACGCGTGGGGCGACGGTGACTTTGACATCTTTGCGGACCTCGGGGTTTCCAGCGAGCAGATCAGTGTGCTTATCGACGAAGACGCGGACCCCGAAGACCTCGCCTTCATGCTCGCCGACGAGCTCGGCTTCGGCGACGAGCTCGCGGACGCACTCGGGGATGCGGACTAGCGCACCGCAGCGCCGCGCCGAGGCCCGCATGCGCGAGGCGCTGGACCTGGCGCGCACGACCCCGGCCGGTGACGTCCCCGTCGGCGCGCTCGTCTTTGATGCGTCGGGGCGCGTCGTGGGCAGGGGAGTCAACCGCAGGGAGACGGACGGCGACCCGACCGCGCACGCCGAGGTGGAAGCGATCCGCGCCGCCGCCCGTGAGCTGGGCACGTGGCGCCTGGACGGCTGCGAGCTGGTGGTCACGCTGGAGCCGTGCACGATGTGCGCCGGTGCCATCCTCGGCGCACGCGTCGCCTCCCTGGTCTTCGGTGCGTGGGAACCCAAGACCGGGGCGGTGGGCTCGCTTTTCGACGCCCTCCGCGACCCCCACCACCTGCACACCGTCGAGGTGCGCGCGGGGGTGCTGGCGGAGGAAAACGCGGCGCTGCTGGAGGCGTTCTTCCGGGACCTTCGGTAAGCTGGGCTGCGTTAGCAACAGACTCGACCGAAAAGGAGACCGTCATGGGTTTTGAGGACAAGGCAGACCAGCTCAAGGGCAAGGCCAAGGAGGCAGCCGGCGAGGTTACGGACAACGAAAGCCTGGAGAACGAGGGCAAGGCCGACCAGCTCAAGGGCGGCGTGCGCGAGAAGCTCGAGGACGCTGGCGACGCAGTGAAGGACAAGTTCAACGAGGTCGCTGGCAAGGTCCAGGACCGCGTCGACGGCGAGAAGTAAGCCGCGGGCGGATTTGGTCTCCGGCGCACCCTACCGTTATTCTGTTTCACGGTAGCGTGTCCGAGCGGCCGAAGGTGCTCGCCTCGAAAGCGAGTGAGGGTCAAACCTCCGCGGGTTCAAATCCCGCCGCTACCGCCAAAGAAAAGTGGCGCATCCCCGGATGTTGGGGGTGCGCCACTTTTTGCGTTCGTACCTGTTTGAGCCTCTAGACTTCAATCTAGAGAGGCTAACTATATTGGCCTTACAGCGGTTCCATATCTATAGACTATGCGAAGTTTCCATAGCCAGAAATTGTGCTCACCCATAAGAACGCTGATACGACGAAAAACGCGGCGAATGTGAAGGCAAAAGCACGCCATGATCGGTCGCTAAGCCGATCCTTTTTCAACATGTAGACAGACATGGCTAATACGCCCAACACCACCAATGAAGGTAGAGGTAGCCCATAGAAAACGAAAGGTATTGGAAGCCATGTGGACAGGAGCACTCCGCCATAAAGGGTTGCGAAGCCCAAGACAATTCCAAAAAGCACTTCCGGAATGATCGTTCTTTCTTTCACAACAAATTCCTTACCAATCAGTTTATCTTGATCAGACCACCGTTCTTAGCCTGCGCATGACATTCATTGATGGCGCCCGCTGCATCTCCTTCGTGTCGCAATCCAATGTCTCGACCAATGGCATTGTTTGTTTGATCCATGTGCCCAGCTTCAGGAGAACCAGGATGGTCTGTTTCGTGGGCATCGCCAATTTTTCGTGCAAAATCTGCGTTAACCCGGATCGTTGTCAGCGCCTGCCACACACAATGCCTATCAGCGTCCTGAATGTTATTCTGCCGAGTTCAAAGAGCGAGTTCAAAGAAAAGGCGGTCCATTGCCACTAACTGCACAAACAAAAGAGCCTGTTTGACGAGATCCCCGTGACGAGCCCCTTGCGGTTCTCTCCCCGCATCTTCGTCAACCCGTCCTCGTCATCTGAGTTGTGACCCCTTTGGCCCAGCGTGCCCGACCACTATGATTGGCCGAGTACTTGAAACGTACGCAAGACCTCTCTTTCCCAACACCCGAAGGGCCGTGTGATCTGTGGCGAAGCTCCTCTTCCGGCTAGGACGATGGTCCTACCTGCGCAAATGGCGGGTGATCGTGGCGTGGCTGTGCATCCTCGGCGCGACCGCGGCGGGCGCCCTCTCGCTGATGCGGCCGTTTACCTCCGAGTTCTCCATCTCCGGCACGCCCGCCATCTCCGCGCTGGACACGTTGGAGGAGAATTTCCCCGGTGAGGGCAACGTGGCCACCGCGCCGGGCGTCAACCTGGTGTTCGCCGCGCCCGACGGCCAGTCGCTGGACAGCCCGGAATACATGCGGGCGATGGACGACACGGTCGGCTACATCGAGGACAACCTCGAGGGGCTGAGCGGCACCGACCGCTTTGGCAACCCGGTCGAGGTCAACCGCGAGCTGCAGGACATGATCGTCACCCAGATGACGGACATGGGCCTGCCGGAAGAGACGGCGAAGGCGGACGCGCACAACCTGCGCATGGTCTCGGACGACGGCCGGATCGGCTACACCACCTTCGAGTTTGGGGCCGAGTCCTCCATGACGGTGGAGCAGGCAGACCGCGACGTGGTGAACCAGGCGATGCAGATCGGCCGCGACGCCGGCCTGGAGGTGGAGGCCGGCGGCGCCGGCTTCGGCGACCCGATCGAGATCAACACCACCTCCGAGCTCATCGGCCTCGGCGTCGCCTTCCTGGTCCTGCTCATCACGTTTGGCTCCCTCGCGGCTTCCACGATCCCACTCATCACTGCGGTGGTGGGCGTGGGCATTGGCGCGCTCGCCATCGTGCTGACCACGCACTGGGTGGACCTGAACAACGTCACCCCGGTGCTCGCCGTGATGATCGGCCTGGCGGTGGGCATTGACTACGCCCTGTTCATCCTGTCCCGCTACCGCCAGGAGCGCAGGACGCTGTCCGGCCCCGACGCGGCCGGCATGGCGGTGGGCACCGCTGGGTCCTCCGTCGTGTTCGCGGGCACGACCGTGTTCGTCGCCCTGGTGGCGCTGGTGTTGGCGGGTATCGAGTTCCTCTCCTGGATGGGTCTCGCTGCCGCGCTGACGGTGCTGGTCTCCGTGCTCGTGGCGCTCACGCTCCTGCCCGCGCTGCTCGGCCTGTGGGGCGACCGCGCGTTCGCGGGCCGCATCCCGGGCGTGGCCGGCCAGCCCGGCCCCGGGAAGCGCCCCGCGAAAGATTTGGACCAAAAGTCCATGGGCCGCACCTGGGTCAACTTCGTGCGGAAGTTCCCGGCCGTGGTCATGGCGTGCGTGGTCCTGGGCCTGGGCGCGCTGGCTGCACCGGTGCTGGACTTGGAGATGGCGCTGCCGTCGGATAGCACCTCGAACCTCGACACCACCCAGCGCAAGTCGGCGGAGCTCATGGCGGAAGGCTTCGGACCTGGCGTGAACGCGCCGTTCCTCGTCGTGGTGGACGCGCACGCGGCGAACCCAGACTCGGAGATCTTGCGGCCGTACATGGACGCGATCCCGGACGAGCAGGGCGGCGACGCCGAGAAGGCGGCGCTTGCTTCCTTCCTCTACGCCGTCGGCGAGGCCGGCACGGTCAGCGGCATCCAGCACGCGCAGCTCATTGGTGTCAACGACGACATGACCGCGGCGCAGATGGTGGCCTACCCGCAGGGCGGCCCGGAGGAGGAGTACACGCTCGAGGTCGCGCACGGCCTGCGCGAGACCCTGCACCAGGTCGAGGACGCCACCGGCGTGACCATTGGCCTGACGGGGCTCACGGCGGTGCAGATGGACATCACCGAGGAGCTCAGCGGCGCGATGCCGCTCTACCTGGCGATCGTGGTTGGGCTGGCGATCCTGCTGCTCATGATCGTGTTCCGCTCCATCCTCGTGCCCGTGGTCGCGGGCCTGGGCTTCCTGCTCTCGGTCGGCGCGGCCTTCGGCGTCACGGTCCTGTTCTGGCAGGAGGGCTTCCTGGGCCTGGTCAACACGCCGACCCCGATTCTGTCCTTCCTGCCCATCTTCCTCATCGGCGTCACCTTCGGCCTGGCCATGGACTACCAGGTCTTCCTGGTCACGCGCATCCGCGAGCACTACCTCAAGCTGCGCCGCGAGGGCGACCCCGACGCGGAAATCCACGCCGTCCAGCACTCCACCGTCGACGGCTTCGCGCAGGGCGCGCGCGTGGTCACGGCCGCCGCGATCATCATGATCGCCGTCTTCGTGGCCTTCATCAACCAGCCGCTCCCATTCATCCAGATCTTCGGCTTTGCGCTCGGCGTCGCAGTGCTTTTCGACGCTTTCTTCGTCCGGATGGCACTCGTCCCGGCCACCATGTTCATCCTCGGTCGTTCGACCTGGTGGATGCCCCGCTGGCTCGACCGGATCCTGCCGCACGTGGACGTGGAGGGCACCGGCCTGGAGCGCGAGTTTGAAGACCACCGCACCAACCTTGACACTGCAGAACTGGAGCCCGCCCGATGAACCCCGCACACACCGATCTTTCCTACACCGTCGGCACTGAGCTCGAGCCCGCGCCGGGCCGCCACGGCCGCACGGGCACGATCCACACTCCGCACGGCGACATTCAGACGCCCGCGTTCATCCCCGTGGCCACGAAGGCGACGGTGAAGACGCTGACCCCGGAGCAGATCCACCAGACCGGCGCCCAGGCCATCCTGTCCAACGCCTACCACCTATACCTGCAGCCGGGCCCGGACATCGTCGACGAGGCGGGCGGCGTGGCCGCGTTTGAGCACTGGGACGGGCCGACCTACACCGACTCCGGCGGCTTCCAGGTGATGAGCCTGGGCGTCGGCTTCAAGAAGGTGCTGGCGATGGACATCGCGGACCTGGACGAGAGCGACATCCGCGCAGCCAACAAGGACCGCATGGCGCGTGTCGACGACGACGGCGTCGACTTTAAGTCCGTCATCGACGGCTCCTCGCACCGCTTCACCCCTGAGGTGAGCATGCAGATCCAGCACCAGCTGGGCGCGGACATCATGTTCGCCTTCGACGAGCTGACCACCCTGGTGGACACCCGCGACTACCAGGAGCACTCCGTGGAGCGCACCCGCCGCTGGGCGAAGCGCTGCTTGGACGAGCACGACCGCCTCACTCTGGCGCGCGAGGGCAAGCCGCTGCAGTCGCTGTGGGGCGTGGTGCAGGGCGCGCAGTACGAGGACCTGCGCCGATCCGCGGTGCGGGGCCTGCTAGACCTGGACCGTGAGGCCCGAGAGGAGGGTAAGCGCGGGTTCGGCGGATTCGGCATCGGCGGTGCGCTGGAAAAGGAGAACCTGGGCACTATCGTCGGCTGGGTCACCGACGAGTTACCCGCCGACAAGCCCCGCCACCTGCTTGGCATCTCCGAGCCGGACGACATCTTCACCGCCGTGGAGGCGGGCGCGGACACCTTCGACTGCGTCGCGCCGACCCGCCTGGGGCGCCGCGGCGGCGTGTACACCCTGGACGGGCGCATGAACCTCACCGCGGCCCGGTTCAAGCGCGACTTCGCCGGTGTGGACGAGGAGTTCGGCGGCTACGTCTCTCAGAACTACTCCCGCGCGTACATCCACCACCTGCTCAAGGCGAAGGAGTTCCTCGCTGGCACGCTGTGCACCATGCACAACCTGGAGTTCATGATCCGGCTGGTGGACAACATCCGCGCCGCCATCGACGCCGGCGAGTACGAGGCGTACCGCGACGAGTTCATGGGGCGCTACTACGCCAAGCAGCGATAGACCAAGACAATTTCGCGGGGGGCGATGTGGGAGAGCACACGGCAGTGGAAAATTGAGATCTACGACGGTGGAAATTTTTCCAGGTTTTTCGACCGCATAGGGGATGCAGAACGCGCAGTCGTACAGGCCGCGATCGAGCATGTTTTGAGGCGAAAAGGTATTGATATTTGTGCGGGAGAGTGGGGGAAACCTTGGACATGGACTATACGAGCCTAATGTTCACAGCTTTTTCATCCCCCATTCCCATCCCCCACGATCAGCATCAGGAGAGGGGGGAGCGTAGCAATGGGAAATCTTTGAAGCGTGAAAGTAGTCCGTGAACGGCTTTTGCTCAAGATGCACACATTCCTCAGAGTCCCATTCGAACGATGCCAATTCATGCCAGACCTCAAATTGTAGCCGCAAACAATGCAGATCCTTAAGGCTAAAAAAGCTGCATAGCTCTGAAATCGTAAACTCCGCAACGACTTCATCTTTGTACAGCTTAATCCGAACAACATGATGGTCAACGTCTACCGGTTCGCCACCCTCTAGGTTCCAGAGTGGGGTTTTTAACAATTTCATTAGAACCTCCTTAATTAGACTCCCCTGTAAAGTCTCCCTGGCACCGTTCCAAGTTAAAGGAATGGGGATGGTGGTGCCACGTTATATCCAGCGCAACCTCTTGTGGCCAACACACTTCACTCACGTTCCCTTTCAATTAGGGTACGCCCCAGAGTTACATGTGATGTGCTGGCATTAATGAAACACGGCGAGTAGGAAGTCTAATTCAACCCCAACTTCTGCGGCCCGAGAATTTGGCTATCTCTCTGTTCGCACTATTTATTCTTCATTTTCCACGACTTGCAATGCGTTTTGCAGACCATCGATAAGCTGGTAGGAGCGCAGTCCGTGAATGGCTAAAGTTACTAATAGGAGAACAAAGCTCCAACTATTCTGGGAAAATGAAAATATTAGTACGCCACAGATTTCGAGCTGCACTGAACCATTGGCGGGTGGAAAGGCGACGTTGACGATATGTGTTAAAACACATAGACCTGTGGATGTTCATAGCTGCAGGGGAGGTGCGGGTAATGCCCACAACGAAGTACGAAGAATTCATGAAGCCGTACAAAGAGCAAGCTTCGGTTGAAGCGAGGCGTGTGCACGAGGCGGCCGGAGATCGCAGCGCGTGACGCGATCGGCGCGACGCTAGCTGCCGCGCGTCAAAACAGGCGTCTTTCCCAGCAAGCGGTGGCCGACGGTGCCGGGATTCCGCAAGCCGAGTTCAGCCGGATCGAAAACGGGCTAGGGAACCCCACGGTTGATACTCTGCTTAAGATTCTCACCACGCTGGACTTGCAAATGACCCTGGAGTCGTCCTCCGTCTCTGTCTATAACCAGGGGAAATGAACTTTTTGCCGAAAAGTTAGTCGGCGACCGCGTCCAGCGGCGGGGTGGACGCGGCGCGCCGGGCGGGCCATAGCGCAGCCAGCGCGCCAACGATCACGGAGCCGCCCAAGACGGTGGCGATGAGACGGCCGGGGACGATGATCGTCGATAAGCCTTGGCTCTCCAGCACGGTCAGGAACGCCCAGCCGAGCCCCAGTCCGAGCAGGACGCCGAGGGCGGCACCGAAGACGGACATTTGCACCGACTCGAGCGTGATCATGGTGCGGATCTGGCGCCGCTGGGTGCCTACCGCGCGGAGCATGCCGATCTCCTGGCGGCGCTCAATAACCGAGAGCGTGAGCGTGTTGATGATGCCAAGGACCGCGATGATGACCGCCAGGGAGAGCAGCGCGTAGAGGATGAACAGCATCTGGTCGATGAGGCCCGCGGCCTCGCAGGCAACGTCCTCAGCGGAGCGGACCTGTACCACGATGTCGTGGCGCACCGCGCCCTCCAAGTTTGAGCGCAGCTGCGCTTGGTCCACGCTGCCGTCGCCGTTGACACCCACCATGAGGATGGTTTCCGCCTTCCACGTGGCCACCTTTGCCGCCGCGGCGCCGGAAACGACGAAGGTTTGCAGGATGTTGGACGGCTCGAAGATGCCGACGACCTGCGCCTCCACCGTGTCGGTGGAGACCCCGGGAGCGGCGACCTCGACCGGGTCGCCGACGTGCCAGCCGCGCTCCGCCGCGACCTCGGCGGGCGCGATGAGCGTGTTGCCGGACAGGTCGGCGGACCCTTCCACCATGGTGAGCTGCAGCAGGTCGGCGGTGTTGCCGTCGATGACGTCGGTGGCGCCGGCGGCCCCGAGCTGGTGGCCGTACTCGCCGCCAACGGTCACGGGCACCTGGCTGTAGCTGGTCACGGTCCCGACGCCCGGTGTTTCGGCGAGCCGGTCCGGCAGGTCGCTGGGCACAGGGAACGAGCCGAGCTCCGGGCCGTAGAGGACGTAGTCTGCGCTGACCTCGCTCTTAGCTACGTCGTCGACGGAGTGCTTCATCGTCGCGCCGAGCATGCCAATCACCGTGACCAGGGCGATGCCCAGCATGAGCGCGAAGGCGGTGGTGGCGGTGCGTCGCGGGTTGCGGTGCGTGTTCGTGGACGCAAGCTTGCCGACGGCACCGAACGGCAGCCCGATGGCCCGTCCAAACGGCGGCACCACCGGCAGGCTGAGCGCCGGGCCGGCGAGGAACAGGCCGGTGATCGCCGCCAACGCGGCCGCGCCCACCAGCGCAGCCCGGCGCCCGGTGGAGCCGCCGTCCCACGCCATGCCCGCGGCGGCGGCTGCGACGCCCGCACCGATGAGCAGCACGCCGGCAACCGTGCGCCATGTCAAGGGCTGGGGCGTGGCCGATTCGCTCGCGCGCATCGCCTCGACGGGGCGGGTGCGCCCCGCGCGGCGCGCCGGCGCGAGCGCGGAGAGGACCGTCACGATGGTGCCCACGACGAGCGGCACGGCGACGGCCTGCCAAGATAGCCCCACACCCGCGTCCGGCAGGTCCAGGCCGTACCAGCGCATCGTCAGCTTGATCGCGGCGACCAGGCCCACGCCGGCGGCCACGCCGAGCGCGGAGCCGAGCAGGCCAACCAGCGCGGACTCCAGTGCGACGGAGCGCGTAATCTGCCCGCGCGTCGCGCCGAGCGCGCGCAGTAGCGCGAACTCCTTGGTCCGCTGCGCCACGATCATGGAAAAGGTGTTGGCGATGAGGAACGTGCCCACCAGCAGCCCCACCAGCGCGAACGCGATGAGGAAGTAGCTGACAAAGCTCAACGCCTCGCGGATCTGCGCGCTCGTCTCCTCCGCCACGGAAGTGCCCGTGGCGATCTTCAGGTCCGGGTGCGCGGTCCGAAGCTTTTCGACGATTGCCTCGTCCCCGACACGCTCCGCCGCCACCGTGAGCGCGGGCACCGTGTCGCCGCGTGTGTAGAACTCGGTGTACGTCTCCGGGCTCACGCGGAACTGCAGCGACGTCTTCTGCGAGAGGGCGTCGTCGTAGACGCCGGTGACGATGATGTCGTGGCGCCCGTCCTTGTCCACCGCGATGAGGTGCTGCCCGAGCGTGATGCCGTAGTGCTCGGCGCCGTTGGCGTTGACGACGGCCTCGCCGAGCGCGTCCGGGGCGTGGCCCGCGGTGAGCTCCGTGGGCGCGCCGACGGAGTCTTGGGCGCCGTAGTAGACGCTGACCCGGGAGCCGCCCATCTGGGTTTGGATGGCCTCCTCATCCTCGCGAGCTGCAACGATGGACTTTTCGGCGAAAATATTGGTGCGCGCCACGTCCGGGTGCGCTGCAATCTCGTCGGCTTCTTCCCGTGAGAGGGAGCCCTGGCCCTCGCCGGGGCGCACCACCGCGTCTGTGCCGTCAAGGACCGTGCCCACCGCCGAGTCGAAGGTGGCGGACAGCATGGAGGTGAACATGAGCGCGCCGGAGAGGAACGCGGTGCCCAGTACGACCGAGAGCACCGTGAGTGCGAGCCGGAGCTTGTGGGCGGCCACGTTGCGCAGCGACACCGTTGCCATCGGGGAGGCCATCTATCCCTCCATGGCGGACATGACCCGCAGGATCGTGTCCATGTCCGGGCGCGCCAGCGAGTCGACGATGTTGCCGTCGCGCAGGAAAATCACGCGGTCGGCGTAGGAGGCGGCCCGGGCGTCGTGGGTGACAATCACCACGGTTTGGCCGTCGCGGTCCACGGAGGTGCGCAGGATGTCCAGGACCTCGGCGGAGGAGTTGGAGTCCAGGTTGCCGGTAGGCTCGTCGCCGAAGATGATGTCGGGCCGGGAGACGAGCGCGCGGGCGCAGGCGACGCGCTGCTGCTGGCCGCCGGAAAGTTCGGCGGGACGATGCGTGAGGCGTTTGGTCAGCCCGAGGCGCTGGGTGATCTCGCCGAACCACGCGCGGTCGATGGTGCGGCCCGCGATGTTGGTAGGCAGCGTGATGTTCTCCGCCGCGGTGAGGGTGGGCACGAGGTTGAAGGATTGGAAGATGAACCCGAGGCGGTCGCGTCGTAAAGCGGTGAGTGCCTTGTCGCCCAGGGCGGACAGGTCGGTCTCGCCGATGTAGGCGGAGCCGGAGGTGGCGGTGTCCAGGCCGGCCATGACGTGCATGAGGGTGGACTTGCCGGAGCCGGAGGGGCCCATGATGGCGGTGAACTCGTCGCGACGGAACTCCACGTTGACGCCGTCGAGGGCGGTCACCTGCGCCCGTAGGTTTTGACCAGGTCGACGGCGCGCGCTGCTGGCGGTGTGGCCACGGTATTACGCCGCTACTACTGCGGGCGCAGCTCGAGGACGTTGATCATGCCGCGGAGCAGGATGTCCATTACTCGGGAGGTAATGCGGTAGCAGAAGTCCTGGTTGTCGTAGGTGAGGACGCCGATGGTGGCGAGCTGTGAGACGCCGTGGATGGACGCCCACAGCGCCATCATCTGGGTGTAGAGCACCCAGGTGGAGCGCGGTCCGTCGGACTGCGAGATCGCGTCGCGCACGATGTTCATCAGGAAGGTGAACGCCTTGCCCATGTCGAAGGGCTGGGCGGTGCCGCCCTCGTCGTCGAAGGAGACGGGGACGATGGAGCGGCTGGCAATCTCGATGAGGGCGACGAATCCGACCGGGTCGGTCAGCGCGTACTGCAGGTAGCCGAAGCCGGTGGCCTTGATGTAGGTCAGGCCCGGCGAGCCTTCGGAGACGAAGCTGCTCTGGCGCAGGATCGTCTGGGTGTTGGCCTCGTCGAGGTGGACCTCAAGTTCGCGAAGGAGGGCCGCGTCGCCGTCGAAAAGCTGGCGCGCGGTACTCACCGGGAGGTCGGCTTGCTCGGCGGCGGCCTCCAGGGTCATCCCGTCGACGCTGCGGGCGACGACGACCTCGGCGGCGCCGCGGAACAGGGCCTCGCGTAACTCGTCCCTGGTGTCACGTGGCATGTCCTTGGCCTTGGTGGTAAACGGCTCGAGGATCTCGCCGTTGACGTGCTCCGGCTCGAAGGCCAGGATGTGGCCCTCCCTGATCGTGTCAACGAGGCCGGACAGCAGAGTCTGCAGGGCCGCCTGGAAGGTCTGCCGCTTCGCAGTGGGGGAGAGGTGGCGCATGATGCCAAACGTGGCCAGGTGGGCGAGGCCGTGTATCTCCGAGAGGACCGCCATGGTCTCGCGGAGGATGAGGGCTTTGTCCACCGGCATGCCCATCTCCTCGGTGAGCTCCACCAGCAGCCGGATAATGCGCGTCGTCGCCGGCGGGAAGGCGCCCAGGTCCGGGGCGTTGTCGACCTGCGCCTCAAAGCTGGGGAACTGGTGCGCCACCTTCGAGCGGCTGTACGCGGCGAAGTAGGTGGGGTTGTCCAGTGCCTGGTTGAAGTAACCGGTGGCGTTGGCGCGCAGCTTCTGCGTCACCGACGCGTCAGCGGGCAGCTTTGTCAGCTCTTGGTCGACGAAGCCACGGAGGCGCTCGTCAAGGAACGCGCTGACCTCGCTATACAGATCCTCGTCGGAGCTGAAGAGTGTCTTCGCTTCATCGACGGTGATGCCTGCCAGGTCAGCGGCTGCCGGGACGGTCAGCGCGTCGCGGCCCCCGCGGCCGAGGAGGCGGGTGGCTTGGTCCAACAGGTGCAGCTCGACGGAACCTGTGAGGCCTGTGGTCGAGACGGGGCGTTGTTCTGCATTCACCCTCACCAGTGTACCTCGTCTTCGACACCTGTCCCACCAAACCGCCGCTTCTCATTCAGTGTTTATGCACAACTTATGCGTAGCTTGGGTAACTAAAGTTTTTGCATAGAAAAAACGGGCCGCGCCCCGGGAGGGGGTACGGCCCGTCAATACGGGAACCGAGGGTTACTCGGAGCCGAGCTTGCCGTCGATGGCATCGCGAGCCTGGTCGACCTTGTCGGCCTTATCCTCGCCGAGCTTGCCCTTGGCAGCGTCCGCAGCCTTGTCCAGGCCCTTGTCGGTAGCTTCCTCGGAGTTCAGTGCATCCTTTGCCTTGTCAAAAACGCCCATTGTGCTAGATCCTTTCGTTCGGGTATTTGCTAATCCATGGCCCCTCTCGGAACCAGTGGCACCCAACGTAGCGACCAATTGCGGACGCGTCGACCAATCCGGCGGATTTTAAGAGAATTGTTACTTCGCCGTGAGGTCCGCGTGGCCAGCATTGCGCTTCTCGACGCCACGCACCCACGCAATCGTCGGGTAGGTAATGGGCAACAGCACGACCTCCAGTAGCGTCTTCCACAGGAAGCCGACCAGGACATAGTTGATGAAGTCGCCCGCCGTGCTGATGCCGATCACGCTCGCCGCGATCGCGCAGAACAGGAGCGTGTCCACAAACTCGCCCACGACGGTGGAGCCGATCAGGCGCGCCCACAGGTTGCCCGTGCCAAAGCGGTCCTTCATCTTCTGCAGGACCCAAGCGTTGGAGAGCTGGCCCACCACGTAGCCGGCCAGCGACGCCGCCACGATCTGCGGCACCAGACCCAGCACGGAGGCAAACGTGTCCTGGGCGTCGTAGAAGTCCGCGGCGGGGAGCCAGATGGCGATGTAGAAGGAGACGACCGCGAGGATGGCGATGCCAAAGCCGGTGAACACGGCGCGGCGGGCCGCCTTGAAACCGTAGACCTCGGCGAGGACGTCGCCGATGACGTAGGAGAGTGGGAAGAGGAAGAACGCGCCGTCGGTAAGCAACGGCCCCAGCGCCACGCCCTTCTGCGCGGTGATGTTGGAGATGAGGAACACCGCGCAGAAGACGGCGAGCAGGATCGGGTACGGAGAGCGGGAAACTGGGGTATTTGGGGTTGTCACGAATGAGTATTCAACCATAAGTAGGCTCGGGGCATGTCTGCTGGGAGATACGCGCCCTCGCCGAGCGGGGACCTGCACTTTGGCAACCTGCGCACCGCTGTGCTGGCGTGGCTCTTCGCTCGCCGCACCGGCCGTGACTTCTCCCTGCGCATCGAGGACATTGACTCGGAGCGTTCCAGCGCGGAATCGGCCGCGCGGCAGATCGAGGACCTCGAGGCGCTGGGCCTGGACTTCGACCCGCCGGTGACCTACCAGTCCGACAACGGGGAGCGCTACGCCGCCGCGCTGGCCACGCTGGACACCTACGAGTGCTACTGCACGCGCCGTGACATCCGCGAGGCCGCCAGCGCTCCGCACGCCCGCCCCGGCCTCTACCCGGGCACGTGCCGCGACCTCACCGACGCCGAGCGCGAGGCGAAGCGGGCCGAGCTTGCGCAGCAGGGGCGGATGCCGGCGCTGCGGCTGCGCGCCGGGGTCACCGAGTGGGCTGTGCGCGACTTCTATGCCGGCGAGGTCGTCGGGCCGGTCGATGACGTCATCCTGCGCCGCGGCGGCAACCTCAACCAGGCCCAGGCGGGGGATTGGGCGTACAACCTCGCCGTGGTTGTGGACGACGGTGAGCAGGGCATCGACCAAGTCGTGCGCGGCGACGATCTCACGTTCTCTGCGCCCGCGCAGGCCTACCTGGCCCACCTGCTGGGCTACGAGCAGCCCGAGTACGTGCACGTGCCGCTGGTGGTCAACGGGGAGGGGCGCAGGTTGGCAAAGCGTGACGGGGCGGTGACGCTGCGGGAGATGACGCGCGAGCGGCCGGTGGAGGCGGTGGTGGGGGAGATTGCGGCGTCGATAGGCTGCCCCGGCGTGGACAGCGTCGGGGAGCTGCTGACACAGTTCGACCCAGGGGCGCTACCGCGCGAACCCTGGGTCTGGAGGGGCTGACTACTCCTCGCCTTAATTGTCGCCGCGCTGTGCGAGCTGCTCGTCGATGCGCAGCAGCCCCGCGCCGTCATTGCCAACGAGCTCCAGCTTGTCGATGATGCCCTGCGCGCTCGACTCCTCTTCAACCTGCTCGGAGAGGAACCAGTTAATGGTGTCGCGGGACTCCAGATCCCCCACCTCGTCGGCGACGCGGGCGATGTGGCGAATCTCTGCCGTCACCTTCTGCTCGTGCTCAAGCGAAGCCTTGAAGGCTTCGAGCAGGCTCGCGATCTTTGGCGCGTCGAGCTCGATGCTGGCGAGCACCACGCGCTGCCCGCGGTCCTGGAGGTGCTTGGTGAACTTGGCGGCGTGCTCCACTTCTTCCTGCGCCTGCGCGATGAACCAGGTGGCAGCGCCGTCGAAACCGAGCTCTGTCATCTCGTTGGCCAGGTGGCGGTACAGGTACGCGGCGAGGTACTCCTCGGTGACCTGGGCGTTCATGACGTCGTAAAGCTTTGCGTCCATGGTGATTGGGCCTTCCTTCTACGGGGCTGATGTCGTGTGGCCCAGCCTAGCCGAAAACGGCGTACGAGTGCTGTGCCGCTACGCCACCTCTCGAAGACCCCCGGCGTCTTCATCAAACGGGGCTGTTGCCTGCCGGGGTGTGGGGGCTTCCGGTGTTTTTGGCTAGATGACGAGCGCAGGATGACGAGGATGCGGACCACGTCTCGCATCTTCGTCAAGGGGTTCTCGTCAAACAGGTCAGAACTCGCCCCGGCGCCCCGCCAGGCGCACGGCCCCCGGCAAAAATAAGGGGACCCCACGCACCTGCCAGAGCTCGCTGACCCTTGCTGCGTTCCCGCCCTGGGGGAGTTCACAAGATAAGCACCGCGTGGGATCCTGCCCCACACTGTAGCCAACAATTCCCGCGAGCTCCAAACCCCGCCAGAGCCCAATGCCTATCGACGCCCCGCCACACCCCTTGCCCAGCGGTTTTGGACCGGGTAGACGCATGCGCTAAAGTATTGCCACGACGCTGTGAGCGTTACTCATTGGAGGATTCGACTAGCGGCCTATGTCACACGCCTGGAACGCGTGCGGGTAGCAATACCCTCGTGGGTTCAAATCCCACATCCTCCGCCAACTCACCGGCACCCCGCAATCACGCGAGGTGCCGGTTTTGCGTTGCTGGGCGATCGCAGCCCCGTTGTAAGATCGGAGCAAAACGTTATCGCCTACCCACGATTGGATGCGTGAATCGCACATGGGACACACTCCGCTGACAGACCACACCCCGGAGCAGCTCGCTGAGCTGGCGCAAGAGGTCCGCGCGCAGTACGCCGACCTGCAGGCGAAGGGCCTGAAGCTGGATCTGACGCGCGGCAAGCCGTCGTCCGAGCAGCTGGACTTTGGTAACGAGCTCCTGGAGCTGCCGGGCAAGGACCGCTTCACGGACAGCTCCGGCGGCGACGTGCGCAATTACGGCGGCGGCGTGGGCATCCCGGACATCCGCAACCTGTGGGCGGAGGTGCTCGGTGTGGACCCGAAGCTGGTCATCGCCGGCGATTCCTCCTCGCTGAACATCATGTTTGACCTGGTGTCCTTCTCCTACATGTTTGGCAACAATGACTCCGCGCGCCCGTGGAAGGACGAGGAGCACGTCAAGTGGATCTGCCCGGTGCCGGGGTACGACCGCCACTTCTCCATCACCGAGCTGTTCGGCTTCGAGATGGTCACCGTGCCGATGCGCGACGGCGGCCCGGACATGGACAAGGTCGAGGAGCTGGCGAAGGACCCGCAGGTCAAGGGTATGTGGACCGTGCCCGTCTTCAGCAACCCCACCGGCACGGTCTACTCGCGCGAGGTGATCGACCGCCTCGCCGCGATGGAGACGGCCGCGCCTGATTTCCGCATCGTGTGGGACAACGCCTATGCCGTCCACACGCTCACCGACGAGTTCCCGGAGAACCCGAACGTGCTGGAGATCGCCGCGGCCGAGGGCAACCCGAACCGCTTCTGGTACATGAGCTCCACGTCCAAGATCACACACGCGGGCTCGGGCGTGGCTTTCTTTGCCTCTTCGGAGGAGAACCTTGCCTGGTACACCAAGATCGCCGGGGTGCGTGGCATCGGTCCCAACAAGCGGAACCAGCTCGCGCACGCCATGTACTTCCACGACGCGGAGGGCGTGCGCGTGGTGATGCGCAAGCACGCCGGTTCGCTCGGTCCGAAGTTTGAGGCGGTCGAGCGCGCGCTGGAGGAGCGCCTGGGCGGCTACGGCATCGCGGAGTGGACCAGGCCGGAGGGCGGTTACTTCGTGTCCCTGGACGTGCCGGACGGCACCGCGACCCGCGTGTGGCAGCTGGCCAAGGAGGCCGGCATCAAGCTCACGCAGGCGGGCTCCCCGTTCCCGCTGCACGACGACCCGCACGACCGCACCCTGCGCCTCGCGCCGTCGCTGCCGCCGCTCGATGAGGTCGTCGAGGCGATGGACGGCGTCGCGCTGTGCGTCCTCCTCGCCGCCATCGAGCAGCGTGAGGCCTAACCAGGCTGCCGAGTGGCTTGGGTCGTTGCTACCTCCCGAGCCCATGCTTATCGACGCCCGCGTGCGCCACCATCTCGCACCGCACATCCGTACCCGTCTCAGGTTCGAGGGCGAATCCGGTATCCACTTCGGAGAACCCGCAGGTGGCGGC